>JAJPZJ010000179.1 GCA_021204405.1 Tannerellaceae bacterium
TAAAAAATGCTTTTGAGAAATTAAAATAGAAAGGAGATTTTTCTAAATAAAAATATATACGCCAAACCGCAACATATCCTGAAGGCAGTTGTTGGGGTCAGGATAATTTTAGATACCATGATAAAATTACTTTACAAATACTTTTTAATCGTATTACTGATATGGATAACCGGCAGCGCCAACAGCCAGATTACCGAACGCCAACGCCCGGCCGAATGGGATAACCTCGTACCGGGAGTCCGGTTTATAGACCGCTTTCTCCCGATGCCAGCCAGCACCTTAAGCAGCGACACCTGGGGAGCAACCGGAGTAATCCCCCGATATGTAGATAATGGGATAGAAGACCGCAAACGCTCTTACTGGGGTGGAAACATACTAACTGGTGAAGATGGCCTTTACCATTTATTTGTATGCGGATGGCCGGAAGACGCACCCGAAGGACATTTCATGTGGCCACGCTCTACCGTTTATCATGCGGTTTGTAATAACTCCATAGGCCCTTACCTGGTAAAAGATACCATAGGCCCGGGTCATAACCCGGAAGCATTTCAAACAGCCGATGGCCGGTATGTAATCTACGTAATAGATGGCTACTACCTGTCAACGTCTCTAAACGGCCCATGGGAGTATAACTATTTTCAATTTGATAACCGCGACTGTCCCATTATAGAAGGACTTTCCAATCTAACCTTTTCCCGGCGGGAAGATGGCTCCTTCCTGATGGTTTGCCGGGGTGGAGGCGTATGGATCAGCCGCACTGGTCTATCAACCTACAATCAGATAACAGACGCCTGTATATATCCGCCGGTGGAAGGTGAGTTTGAAGACCCGGTTGTATGGCATGACCACATCCAATACCATCTGATTGTAAATGACTGGCTGGGACGGATTGCCTTTTACCTGCGTTCTCCCGACGGCATCCATTGGGTAACCGATCCCGGCGAAGCCTATCTGCCCGGTATCTCTTACCATGCAGATGGATATGTAGAGGAATGGTTCAAATATGAGCGTATTAAAGTGCTGCAGGATAAGTACGGAAGAGCTATCCAAGCTAATTTTGCCGTAATAGACACCCTCAAACATGAAGATAAAGCCAAGGACAACCATAGCTCAAAAAATATCAGCATTCCTTTAAACCCGGGCTTATTATTAACCTGGGAATCACCGGATGGTATACTTTCTGATACGCAGCCGGTCTACCTGCGTGTAAAAGGTGAACCCGGTTTTAATCCGGCTACGGATATGGATATTCCAAGCTTGCGTTTCGGAGCTTCCGAAGTGGTTAACTACGGAGGGGGGGTTCTA
Source organism: Tannerellaceae bacterium (assembly GCA_021204405.1). Lineage (GTDB taxonomy): Bacteria > Bacteroidota > Bacteroidia > Bacteroidales > Tannerellaceae > JAJPZJ01. The sequence continues at coordinate 1,306 of JAJPZJ010000179.1, forward strand.
AGGTAATACATATCGAACAGGACGGGAATGACCTGCTACTTACCTTTGATGCTTCCGGACATGGAATCACCCGTAAGGAGTTTGCTCCTAAACTAATGGGCCGGTCGGCAGCAGGAAAACTTTTGTATGGCTATACACGTGTTCCGTGGTATAACTACCATCCACCTTTACTATCCATACGTACACCGCAACAAACACCCGGAGGATTTAGCATACTGGTAGAGAATTTCGGGCAGGTAGCCTCATCTGCCACTGTAATGAAAATAAGAGATAAACGAACAGGTATCACCGGTTCTCCTTTTGCAGTATCACTTCCGGTAATAGCACCTTACGAAAGCACACGGATAGCCATTGGATATAATAACATGGAAAGTTTACCGGCTTTGACTGACCTCGAAGTAACTTTTGAATAACCCGGTTCTCCACTCCTTTTTGCCTTCCTTTTTGCACAGTAGTGCCATACTATTGGCATTCCTGTGCCATTACTAAGGCACTGTTGTGCCAACGGCATGGCACAACAGTTTCCTGCCCGTAGCATTGGAAGGAAGGTTAAATATCTTATTCGGAATAATATGCTCGTGTATCAGACAATAATTATTCCATACCCTTGTTGCTTCTCTTTTTTTTATGTATGTTTACATATAAAAAGAGAAGCTCAATTTATCTATATGCGTACAATCGATTGTTTTCTACCTTACACTTCTATGGAAGCTGTAATGCCCTTTGTGAACGAACTCCGGAACAATAAAAAGATAAACCGTATCTTTTTACTAGCCGGTGAAGAAAACCACCTGACTATCCATGGATGTGAAATTATTCCGGTTAAGAACCTGCAATGTACGGATATGATCCATAAAATCGCTTCGGCGGCTAAAGCAGGCATGGCATTCGTATGTTGGACGCAACGTGTTGTAGAGCCGGGTTTATATGCTTTGGAAAGAATGGTATCCGTTCTTGAAGATACACAGGCGGTAATGGTATATGCCGACTACTATAAAAAAATGGAAGGCGAAGTTAAACCACATCCGGTAATCGACTACCAGGCAGGAAGCCTTAGGGATGATTTCGATTTCGGTCCATGTATACTTTACAATACAGTTGCTTTCAAAGAGGCGGCTGCCCGTATGGAGTTGGAAAGGCGATATGGAGCCCCCTATGAGCTGCGTTTGCGTTTATCGGAATGCGGTGAACTGATCCATATCAACGAATACCTGTATACCGTAGTAGAAACCGATAACCGGAAAAGTGGTGAAAAAATGTTCGACTATGTGAATCCCCGCAACCGGGAAGTGCAGCTTGAAATGGAACAGATTTGCACGGCTTACCTGAAACGGATCGATGGTTATCTGCCTCCTGTGTTTAAACCGGTTGCTTTTGATACCGGTAGTTTTGCCTTCGAAGCCTCCGTAATTATCCCGGTACGCAACCGGGTACGCACCATTGAAGATGCGATCCGTTCCGTATTGATACAGGAAACCACCTTCCCATTTAACCTGATTGTAATAGATAACCATTCCACCGACGGCACCTCAGAGATCATACAAAAATATACCTCCGATACACGGGTAATTTACCTGGTTCCGGAGCGTACTGACCTGGGAATCGGTGGATGCTGGAATATGGGTATACACCATCCGGAATGTGGAAAGTTTGCTGTGCAACTGGATAGTGATGATGTATATAGCAGTGCCGCCACCCTGCAAAAGATCGTAAACGCTTTTTACGAACAGCAGTGTGCCATGGTGGTAGGTACCTATCAGATGACTAACTTTGAGATGCAGGAAATCCCACCGGGTATTATCGACCACCGGGAGTGGACACCGGAAAACGGACGGAATAATGCCTTACGTATCAATGGGCTGGGAGCACCCCGGGCTTTCTACACCCCGGTATTGTGGGAAATAAACCTGCCAAACACCAGTTATGGAGAAGATTATGCCGTAGGAGTAAGGATCTCACGCGAATACCAGCTTGGCCGTATTTATGAGGTACTGTACCTGTGCCGGAGATGGGAAGGCAACTCTGATGCCTCTTTACCTGTTGAAAAGATGAATAGTTACAATATGTATAAAGACCGTCTGCGTACCTGGGAGTTGCAGGCGCGTATCAATCAAAATCGTGGAAATGGATAGACAGTTATCATCTGCCGGCCTGCTGGCCTTGTTTAACGAACAACTGGCAGTACGGGATATGGCCAGGGGAAATTATAAGAAGCTGGCGGATGTAAAAGAGAAGCATTTCAGGGTGGGTGGACTCGACTGGCGTGTAGCGTTTAATCCGGCCCGTGCCCGTTCGTCGGCTGCTAAGGTGGATAAAGCCTCCATACAAAAGCGTCCCTGTTTTTTATGCCCGGCTAACCGGCCTCCGCAACAGCAGGGGCTCCGGTGGGGCGGCTATGAGATCCTGGTAAACCCTTTTCCTATTTTGCCGCAACATTTTACGATACCGGTAACGCAGCATGTGCCGCAACAGCTTGCAGGGCGGTTCGAAGACCTGTTGCAACTGGCCAAACAATTTGCTGCATTTACCTGGTTGTACAATGGCCCGCAGGCCGGAGCCTCTGCCCCTGACCATATGCATTTCCAGGCGGGAACAAAAGGTTTTCTGCCCATTGAAAAAGGATGGAAAGCGCTGCCTGCCGAACTTGTGTATGCAGGTGCATCGGTAACAGTTACTTTTGCAGGGGATATGTTTGTGATCGAAACAGGCCGGGCAGATGTGGCGGATCATTGTTTCCGGCTTTTATACGAAGCCTTACCTTTGCCGGAAGGGGAGGTGGAACCGCGGATGAATATTGTCGTTTTGTATGATGAAGATAAATATACCTGTTTTATCTTTCCTCGTGAGAAGCATCGCCCTGCACGTTATTATAAAGAAGGAGAGGAACAAATGCTGGTAAGTCCGGGGGTGGTAGATGTGGCCGGTGTGCTGATCCTTGTCGTTGAAAAAGATTTTGATCTGTTCCGGGCGTCCGATATACAGGAAGTAATGGAAGAGGTCATCCTAAACCGGGAGAAGCTAAACGCTGTGATTGGTAACCTGAAAGAAAAATACAGGGATGAAAAGTGCTGACCGATCGCCCCTCTGGTGGATTCCTTCGCTCTATTTTGCTGAGGCCATCCCCTATGTGGCGGTAATGACTATCTCAGTGATTATGTATAAGCGGCTGGACATATCCAACCAGGATATTGCTTTGTACACCAGTTGGCTTTACCTCCCCTGGGTAATCAAACCGTTCTGGAGCCCTTTTGTTGACCTGGTAAAAACCAAACGGTGGTGGATCCTGGTGATGCAGCTACTGATAGGCGCCGGATTGGCAGGGGTAGCCTTTACCGTACCCACTACACACTTTTTCCAGCTTACCCTGGCGGTATTCTGGCTGGTGGCTTTCAGTTCGGCAACTCATGATGTAGCCGCCGATGGCTTCTATATGCTGGCGCTTGATTCGCATGAACAATCTTTTTATGTAGGTATCCGTAGTACCTTTTACCGGATCGCAACAATAGCCGGGCAAGGGTTGCTGATTATGCTGGCCGGTATGCTCGAAACAAGTACCGGAAGTATCCCATATGCCTGGACCATCACTTTCCTGGTACTGGCCGGGTTGTTTGTCGGATTATCTTTATATCATAAATATATGCTGCCGGTACCGGCGTCGGACAAACCGGTGGTGGCTGTTACGGCTGCCAGCCTTTTCAGTGAGTTCCTGGCAACGTTTGTCTCCTTTTTTAAAAAGAAGCAGGCAGTAGTCGCTATCCTGTTTATGCTATTATACCGCTTCCCGGAAGCCCAGTTGGTTAAGATGGTTTCCCTGTTCCTGCTCGATCCGCGCGAACAAGGTGGTTTGGGATTGCTTACCGAGCAGGTAGGTTTTGTATATGGTACGGTAGGTATTGTGGGTTTAACGCTGGGAGGTATTCTGGGAGGTATGGCTGCTGCTTATAGCGGGCTAAAGAAATGGATATGGCCGATGGTATTGGCTATAACCTTACCCAATGCGGTATTTATTTACCTGAGTTTAGTACAACCTGAAACCCTGCTTGTAATCAATACCTGTGTCTTTGTTGAGCAGTTTGGCTATGGGTTTGGATTTACTGCCTATATGCTTTTCCTGATCTATTTTTCGGATGGGGAACATAAAACAGCCCATTATGCGATCTGTACTGCTTTTATGGCATTGGGCATGATGCTACCGGGCATGGTGGCCGGCTGGTTACAGGAGCAGTTAGGATATATAAACTTTTTCTGGTGGGTGATGGGTTGTTGTATCGTTACGTTGGTGGTTACGGCATTTATCCAAGTAGATCCCTCGTTCGGAAGAAAAGAAAGGAGTAAAAAAGAATGATACTGATAGCAGATAGCGGTTCAACAAAAACCGATTGGTGCCTGGCCGGCCCGGGTAAACCGTTCACCCGGTTACAAACCAAAGGGATTAACCCGTTTTACCAGACGGAAGAGGAGATTACAAAGGAAATAGAAAAGGAGCTGATTCCTCAATTGCCACAAGATAAGATAGATGCTGTATTCTTTTATGGGGCCGGTTGTGCTTTCCCCGACAAGATAGCCATGGTACAACAGGCTATTGAGCGTATTATTCCGGGTAGTAGGGTAGAGGTCGGAAGTGACCTGCTGGGAGCTGCCAGAGCCTTATGCGGGACAACGCCTGGAATTGCCTGTATTATGGGTACCGGTTCTAACTCCTGCCAGTATGATGGGACACAGATCGTAAAGAATGTATCCCCTTTGGGGTTCATCCTGGGAGACGAAGGGAGCGGAGCCGTATTAGGTAAGTTATTGGTAGCCGATTTGCTAAAAGGTTGCCTACCTAAGCATATACGGGATCTTTTTTATCAGCAATCCGGGTTAACTCCCGCCGTGATTATGGACAGGGTATATAAACAATCTTTCCCGAATCGTTTCCTCGCAGGCTTGTCTCCTTTTATATTGCAACATTTGCAGGAACCTACCTTGAAAAAGATCGTTTATACCAGCTTCCGCGATTTCTTTACCCGCAATGTAATGCAGTATGATTACAGCACTTATCCGGTTCATCTTACGGGCTCAATCGCTTTTTATTATAAAGAAATAGTCGAAGAAGTAGCGAATGAATTGGGTATAACCATCGGTCATATAGAAAAAAGCCCGATGCTACTACTTATGGCTTATCATAAGTTATCTATATATTGGTAAATATGTTCTAATAACTCCTCTCCTGTGATAGAATCGGCTAATTCCTCTTCTGTGAGTGGGGGAGAAGATTTTATCCCGGTCGGAAGGCTGTAATTCAAAGTAGGTTCACTAACTGTGTTTGTTTCCGGCTTCTCTTCTGCATGTTGATATTTCTTTTCCATAAGTTAAATGATTTGGATGGTTTTGACTGCAAAGATAAAAGATTCCTTGTATCCTATGTTATTTAATGGATAGTTTTATAGCATGTTTCTGTGACTATTCTCTATATTTGCCGTACCAAATAATTCTAAAAATGACTCATGGAGTTCATTAAGATAACCGAACAACCATCATTATATAATGACCTGGAACAGTCTTCCACACTTGAACTGCTGGAAGCTATTAACCGGGAAGACCAAAAAGTAGCCTTGGCTGTAAAAGCGTGTATCCCCCGGATAGAAAAACTGGTCGAAGAGATTGTCCCCCGCATGAAGAAGGGAGGGCGTATATTTTACATAGGTGCCGGCACCAGCGGCCGCCTCGGCGTATTGGATGCGTCGGAGATCCCACCTACCTTTGGTATGCCACCCACCTGGGTGATTGGTATTATTGCCGGGGGTGAAACCGCCCTGCGAAGCCCGGTGGAAAACGCAGAAGATAATCCGGAAAGTGCCTGGGAAGAGATGCTGAAATATAATATCAATCCAAAAGACATCGTAATAGGAATTGCTGCATCAGGCTCCACCCCGTATGTGGTAGGCGGACTGGAAAGAGCCCGCGAACATGGTGTCTTTACCGCATCCATTGCCAGTAATCCCGGCTCGCCTATGGCACAGGTGGCCAATATAGCCATTGAAATGATCGTAGGGCCGGAGTTTATCACCGGAAGTTCGCGTATGAAGTCGGGCACAGGCCAGAAGATGATCCTCAATATGATCTCTACTACCGTAATGATTAAACTGGGCAGGGTAAAAGGAAACCGGATGGTCAATATGCAACTCACCAATAAGAAACTGGTAGACCGGGGTACCCGGATGATTGCCGAAGAACTGGGGCTGACTTACGAGCATGCCCGCCGCCTATTGTTGATGCACGGGGCAGTAAAAGAGGCAATAGATGCTTTCCGGGAACAAAACCCGCTTTAAGAACCAATCGTACCGATCCGCCTGATCTGTTCTTCTATATCATCCGTTTCGTGAATCGCTTTGCGCTTGATTTTACTGCGGTAGTTATACGCCGTTTGTAAAGAACAGCGTAAAAAAGAGGCGATCTTGGCAGAGTCGGAAATACCTAACCGGATCAGCGCAAACACACGCAATTCGGTATTTAATAATTCTCCCTTCTTATTGTCGAAATGCTCTTCCGGCTTTAACAGCTCATTGAACTCTTCTACAAAACCGGGATAGATACTCAGGAAGGCCTTATCAAAATTATCATATAACTCCTTTACCTCATTGGCTTTTCCACGTGCGGAAGCGGTAAGTTTGAAGAGTTCGTCGAAGCGTTTGGAGGCGATATTGTTATGGATCATTTTACGGTACTCTTCCAATTTACCGATATATTCGGAGCAAAGATCCATAAAGTGGCTGATATACCCCTCTTTGATCGCATTGGCTTCGGAGAGTTCGTGGTTAAGCAACGTAAGTTTCCCGTTCATTTCTTTCAACTCTTCATTTGCTTTTTTCATCCCGGTACGGGCCCGGCGCAGGGCTTTCATCTGGATATAAATAAATACGGCAATAGCCAGTAAGATAAGGAAAAGGAAACTAACCGTAGTAAGTAGCTTTTTCAGCATCTGTTGCTGCCACTCATTCTCCTGCTGGTAAGCTTCTGTAATCAACGGAGTAAAGCGGGAGATCTGGGCATTACGCAGGCGGGTATTGTAAAAATTGGCATCTTCCAGTGCCGACTGGATATAGGTATAGGCGCGCTGGAAGTCTTTTGTTTCGTATAGGTGTACGGCTGTCCACATCAACGCGGTGTTTTCTTTTACAGCATCCTGGATATCTGAGATGGCCGAAAGGATCACATACTTAACCTGGTTATGCTTATCGCCTTTCCGGCTGTAGAATCCGGACAGGCTTGCACATATACGGGCATATTCATGGGTACCGGGTTCAACTGCTTTGAAGTAGGAGAGGAGCTCCTCTTCTGCCAGGTTCATTTCTCCTGTAGAGAAATATTTTACATATTGATAGAATTTCCTATCTGCTACATCGTCTGCCGGTAAATAATATAATATGGAATCCCTTAAGGCTTCAATCTCCGGTTGATATTTGGAACCGAACCTGCTGTCGTTGATATAAGATACATAGTTCTCCAATAACTGGACTTCCATCTTATAATAATCAATCAGAAGCTGCCCGCTTAGTTCGCCGGCAGGTATGGTCCGGATATTCTCTTTGGATTCGCGGAAAAGGCCGGAAGAAGAAAGGACGAAAGAATATTGGAGTTTAGTTCTGTAAAGCCACTCGTTATTGCCTGCTTTTTCAGCCAGTGCAAGATTCTTTTCAATGTAGGCCAGGGCTGAATCACAGATATAACTCTGGTATTCGGTAATAATATCAAATAGGATGTTGAATTTCTTGTCGTTGGTTGTTGTCCGGGTCAATTGTTACTTTAACCGCATTAGCCTGTCTTCTTTCTGCTGAATATAGGTTTCCTTATTCGCTAGCGTCTGGTCCAGTACCAGCAGCAGCGAGTCTATTTCATTCATCGCAGCAAGGGAAGGTGTGAAGAAAAAAGTATAGATAATATGGTTAGTATGTTTTTCATGTGTCAGGATTACTAAAACTAGTATGTCCTACAAATGTAAAATAAATAAATCAAATATTGCGGTTTGCTGCGGAGTGGGATTAGAAAGCTTTAGGGTTTTTTATCATAGGAAGGCTCTCTTTTTACGATACACTTCTTTTTCCAGTTTCCGGTATGATAGTAAATATAGGTAATCAATAGTCCGATCGTGATACTGATACTGATTCCCCACCAGATACCGTCCTGTCCCAACCACCTGCTTAATCCCCAGGCCAGTGGAATGCGGATGATCCAGAGGCAACTCAGGCTGATCAGCATCGTAAAAAAAGTATCTCCGGCTCCCCGTAATACCCCATTGTATACATTCAATGCCCCGTGGAAAATAAAGAATCCACCCATAATTACCAGGTAGTTCCTTCCTATTTCAATTACCGCAGGATCGGAAGTAAAAGCCTTCATGAGGAGTTCACCCTGAAAAAATACGATCAGGAAAGTAGCTATGCCGATCCCTATATTGAGCCACATGGTAAATTGAACCCCCTTTTTTACCCTGTCGAACCGGTTGGCCCCTGTATTTTGTCCGCAGAAAGCAGCCAGTGCACCGGATAGGGTGAGCACGGCCTGGGTGATCAGCGTATCTATTTTGCCGGCGGCCCCGTAAGCTGTTAATGTATCGGTACCGAACCCGTTCACAATACCCAATAAGGCAATCAATCCTAAAGCGATGGCACCTTGTTGGATGCTGGTTGGTAATCCGATCTTTAGCTCTTGCCTGAAAAGCCCCATATCGAATAACATATCTTTCTTTTTGATCGATAATAAAGGATGAGTATTATTGATATAAACAAGAGCTGTAAGCATTCCTGTTCCCTGCGAAATAACGGTTGCCCAGGCTGCCCCTTCTACTCCCCATTTAAGTACAATGATAAAGAGTATATCCAGCATGATATTCAGTCCTGTGGAAAGAAGGATGAATAACATCGGTTTAAACGATTCTCCCACTCCCCTTAAAATAGATATGAGGCTATTGAATACCACAAACAGGAAAGTGCCGCTGATATAGATCCGGAAATAGGTTACCGCATCGGGAATAACCTCCTGCGGGGTATTGGTCAGTTGAAAGATCCCTTCTGCAAAAGTAAATCCCACGATAGAAATAAGGATACCGGTCACCAGCATAAAGAGAAAGAACGATGAAAATGCTTTCTGTACATGCTTATATTGCCTGGCTCCGAAGAGTTGGGAGATCACGATAGAGGAACCACTTCCTATCCCGATAACAAATGCAATAATAAAATAATAAATAAAGAAAGAAGCCGATACGGCAGCTAATGCCTCTTTCCCCAGGAAACGCCCAACGATCACGCTATCTGTTATATTATATAATTGCAGCAGCAGGTTCCCAATCAGGAGGGGGAGGGCAAAGCGGACAATCACTTTCCATTCCTTCCCTGTGGTCAGGTCGCCGTTGGTGGTTTTTTCGTTGGTAGGTTCAAGGGTGCTCATCCGGCAGGAAAGTTACAAATCTTTTAATAATATACGATCGTAACATTCGTACATCTGTTTGCGGGTATTCAATACCGTTAACCACTCCGAGCGGAACAGGCCTACGGTATCGATCTTGAAATTCTCCGAACCACATTCATCAATCCGGCTTAACAGATAGCTGACCGATATTTTATTTACATCTATGGCCGGTTGGTAGTGTACGATACGCTCGTCTTCTCCATAGGCCACTTCAATAATGATCTTGATTTCAGTTAATAAATACAAAATACTGGTGGTAATACGGATCGGTATCTTGTACTCATTGGAAAGCTCGTCGGCATTGTAAGGCTTCTCGCCGGAAACAAAACGTTTAATGATTAGGGTGGCTATTAGCAGGGTAAGGAAATCTTTATAGCGGCGGCTGATATTTTTGCTATCCCGTTCAAAACTGAATTTCTTTACATTTTGTATCGCATACGAGAGCTCTGCGCCGAACAGGCAGATCAACCACGACAGTTGCAACCATAACAACAATAAAGGAAGCGCGGCGAAACTACCATAGATCGCATTGTATTTACTCACCCAGATCTGCCCGCTGATATAGATAAACTGGAAGAACTGGAAGGCCAGGCCGGTAATCACCCCTGCGATCAACCCATTGACAAAATTTACCTTTGTATTGGGAAGGAATACAAAAATGCCGGTGAACACGAAGATGGTAATCACAAAGGGAGCTATTTTCAGGATAGCCTCTACTACCGGAGTAAATAAAACAAAATCACTCAGGAAAGAGCTCTCTAACGTAGACATGAAGATGGAGATACCGCTGGAAACCGTGATCAGCAACGGTACGATCAGGAACAACGCCAGGTAATCAGTTATTTTACGGTACCACGGACGCGACTTCTGTATCTGCCATATATCGTTAAAGGTCTCTTCAATGGAAGAGATCAGGTTGATCACCGTATAAAATAAAATCAACAACCCCACGCCGACGATCACTCCTCCCTGTGCCTGGGAAAGATAGCTCTCTACAAATTCAAAAGCTTTATTCAGTTCAAGCTCATGCCCCGGAAAGTACATATACAATTCCCGCCTGACAGTGCCCTGGAATCCGAATCCTTTTGCTATCCCAAGCAAAACAGCAAGTAAAGGAACAATTGCCAGTAATGTACGGTAGGTGAGGGCAGAGGCTTTTGTCTGGAGGTTTTCACTGTCAAACCCACGAATTGCCAGGACAATTGTTTTGATAACAGTAATATAAAACTCTTTAAGCCCGCTAACCTCATGTTCGGAGATGCGCCATATGTCGTAGGTAACAAAATGTATCGCTTGAGTCAGGAAAGCACTGATCCGTTTGCCGATACTTACTTTCTTTTTTGTTTCCATCCAATGTGTGTTTTTAAAATAACAGTCTGCCTGTAAGCCGGGTTCTGTACTTTATGAAATAAAGTGCCTGCCATTTATCTCGACTTACCGTTGCCGGTAAGCTCTAGCGGTCTACCCCCCGGCATCGGACGAGCCATCCTTAACTGCCGGTATACATGACCTTACAACCCATAAGACGTACGGCATCCCATATCACTATAAGACCCGGTGGGCTCTTACCCCACCTTTTCACCCTTACCCTACGAATAAAGCGGTTCTTTTCTGTTACGTTACTCTGCCCTTACGGACTGCTTCCCGTTAAGAAGTATGGTGCTCTGTGTTGCCCGGACTTTCCTCCCATCCGAAGATGAGCGACAGGCCGGCAGACTGTGAAGTGCAAAGATAACCCTTTTATTGATAAAAGAAATAAACAGCCCTTCTATTCTGCCGCAGGAGGCTGAACAATGTGACAGGGTGTGTGTTATATACATCTCCAAATGACGTTTTGGCAGGCTGGCGAATGTTAAAAAGAACTGTGTATAACACGGTACTGTTAACTGCCGTTAAGACTGGTTTATTGTGCGTTAAAAGAGATAAAAAAACAAAGGAAAACGGAATAGTAGTACATTTTTTTGAGTTTCTTTGTTGAAAGAAAAGTGTTAATTTAAATGTTTAATTAAAGAAATGAGTATGAAAACAATGTGGAAAAATGTACTAGGTATTGTTCTTGTTGCTTTCGTTGCATCAGGTGTCGCCATAGGCACCAGTACTTATTTGATCAATAAAATACAACCGGTGCAATATGATGACCCACAAGCTGCTTTTAAGCAACCGCTTCGTTTGGCTTATTATAACTCATCTGCAGCCGAGTTAACCGATTTTACGCAGGCGGCAGAAAGTACTGTCAATGCTGTAGTGCATATCCGGTCTACTATTAACGTAAGTGCTGGTAGCGGCAGTGGCGGCCAGCAATATATCGACCCTTTTGAATTCTTTTTTGGCTTTGGCAACCGGGGTAACCAGCGCCAGCAGCCACAACCTCGCGGAGGAGTTGGTTCAGGTGTGATCATTTCAACAGATGGATACATTATTACCAATAATCACGTAATTGATGGTGCAGACGAACTGGAAGTTACCCTGAACGATAGCAGGAAATTTAAAGTCAAACTGGTAGGGACCGACCCAAGTACCGACCTGGCTTTGCTGAAGATAGAGGCAAACGATCTGCCCATTATCCCGTTTGGCGATTCGGAAAATCTCAAAGTAGGTGAATGGGTATTGGCAGTAGGAAATCCTTTCAATCTTACTTCTACCGTAACAGCCGGTATCGTAAGTGCAAAAGGCCGTGCGATCTCAGGCGGCCGTTCGGGTGCTTCCAAAATTGAATCATTTATACAGACAGATGCGGCGGTAAACCCGGGTAATAGTGGGGGTGCACTGGTAAACACCAGAGGAGAATTGATCGGTATTAATACTGCCATTTATTCAGAGACAGGCAACTTTGCCGGTTACTCGTTTGCTATCCCGATCAGTATTGCCGGAAAGGTAGCTACCGACCTGAAGCAATATGGTACTGTACAGCGCGCTATGCTGGGTGTCTCTATTACAGATGTAAGTGCCCTGACGGATGAAATGAAAGAAAAAGTAAAAGTACTGGAAGGTGCTTATGTAGCTGATTTTGCCGAAAGAAGTTCTGCAAAAACTGCTGGTGTGGAAAAAGGAGATGTAATCACTGCTGTAAATGAAGTTACTGTTCGCTCGGCGAATGGTTTACAGGAACAGATCAGTAAATATCGTCCGGGTGATAAGGTACAGCTTTCCCTGGATCGTAATGGTAGTAAGAAAACAGTTACCGTAGAGCTTAAAAATGCGCAGGGCAGTACCGAGGTAATTAAGAGCCGCGATGGAGCCGAAGTGCTGGGAGCAGCCTTCAAAGCACTGACGGATACACAAAAACGTCAGTATAATGTAAGTTATGGTATTGAAGTTACAGGCGTTACCAATGGTAAGCTGAAAGATACCGGTATTACAAAAGGTTTTGTGATCATGGTCGTAAACAACCAGCGGATCTCAGCACCGGAAGACCTGGAAAAGATCGTGGATAGTATCCTGACCGGACGTACGGAAGACCAGGGATTGTTTATAAAAGGATTCTATCCGAATGGCAGGACCCGGTACTTCGCCATAGACCTTACAGATTAAACCTTTTGTTGCGGATTTAGTCTATAATTAGGCAGAAAGTTTGTTAAAGGATTATAATTGGTTGGGGGAAGGGTGCCACCAACCAATTCTTTTACATAAAATAGTGTTATCTTTATAAAATAGTGTTATCTTTGCACCCTGATATATATATAAACGTTGGATGAGACAGTTAAACGTTGGATGAGACAGTTAAAGATTACAAAGTCCATTACCAATCGCGAAAGTGCTTCGCTGGATAAATACCTTCAGGAAATTGGTCGTGAAGATCTTATCACAGTTGAAGAGGAAGTTGAATTAGCACAGGCTATTAAGAGAGGTGACCGTAGGGCATTGGAAAAATTAACCCGGGCAAATCTACGTTTCGTTGTTTCTGTTGCTAAACAGTATCAAAATCAAGGTTTAAGTTTACCCGACTTGATCAATGAAGGAAATTTAGGTTTGATAAAGGCAGCAGAAAAGTTCGATGAGACCCGTGGTTTTAAATTTATCTCGTATGCTGTAT
>JAJPZJ010000077.1 GCA_021204405.1 Tannerellaceae bacterium
CTTTTGCTTTCCAGGTAAAGGATGTTGAAACCGGAAAGGTGAAGTATTCATATGATGCGGAACGAAAAATGATTCCTGCCTCTATCCTGAAACTGGTCACTACTGCTACAGCTTTAGAATTATTAGGGCCTGATTACCGCTTCTCTACTGTTATTGAATATGATGGGAAAATCGTAAGCGGAGTATTGGAAGGTAATTTATATATCAGGGGAAGTGGCGATCCTACGTTAGGGACGGCACATGTGGTTTCAGGTCCGAGAAATGATTTTGAGAAGAAAAATACTTTTGTCCGGGAATGGACGGAAGCTATACAGGCCGCAGGGATAAAGAAGATTACCGGTAGTATTATTGCGGATGAACAGGTCTTTGATGCCGAGCCAAGTTCTTATAAATGGTTTCTGGAAGATATTGGAAGTTATTATGGGGCTGGTAGTTTCGGGCTGAATGTATTTGATAATTTATATTCTCTTTACCTGCATGCTGGTGCTCCGGGCTCTACACCTGTTATCCGGAAGAGTGAGCCGGATGTATCTTTTATCCGTTTTCAGAATAACCTCAAAGCTACTGCCGGGGGGATGGATAGTACACTAATTATAGGATTACCCTTTTCGACGGAACGGTATTTATATGGAACGATTCCGGCTAACCGGGAGGAATATGTATTGAGAGGCGATCTTCCTGATCCTCCTTTATTTCTGGCCCGTTACTTCTCTTCTTATTTAACGGAAGCAGGGATAGAGGTCACAGGACAACCTGCATGTTATTATCAGTTGCGCAGGGATGGAAAATGGCAACGCAGTAACAGGCGGGAACTTGTCACAACCCGGTCGCTTCCCTTAAAGGATATTATCCTGATCGTTAATAACGTGAGCCATAACCTGTATGCGGATGCCCTGCTTAAAACCATAGGGTTGCAATATAAAGCCGGCAAAAATGAAAATATAAATTCTTTTAACCGGGGTGTACGGGTGATAGAAGCATTTTGGAAAGAGCGGGGCTTTGATCTTTCAGAGATATGGATGACAGACGGAAGCGGATTGTCTCCGGCTAATAAAGTTACCGCCGGTTTTCTTTCCGATATCCTTTGTTATATGGTTCAAGAGGCGGTACACCGGGAAGATTTTACCCGTTCTTTACCGCAGGTGGGAATAGACGGATCAGTCAGGAATTTTCTGAAAGGTAGCACATTGGAGGGGCGAGCACGGTTAAAAAGTGGAGGTATGAGCCGGATAAGGTGTTATGCCGGGTGCATCACTAAAGATAATAAGCAGTATGCAGTAACGGTCATGGTTAATAACTATTCGGGTGAGGTCCGGGCCATAAACCGTTTACTGGAAAAAATGCTCATAGCTCTTTTCTAATCCTCATCCTTTAGGGAAAAGAGAACGTTTGGAAAGAAAATCCATGAACTTCTGTTTATAGTTATCGGAGATCGGTATATACTCTTTTCCGAATACGATCCGGTTGCGATCTATCATCTCAATCTTTTCAGGTTGGACAATAAATGACCGGTGTACCCGGATAAAATGGCTTTCGGGTAATAGTTCCTCCATCATTTTCATGCTGGTAAGTGAAAGGATCGGTTTCGGTTCTCCTTCCACATAGATCTTTACATAATCTTTCAACCCTTCTATATACAGGATGCGTGATAACTCTATCTGTACCAGCTTATATTCGGTTTTTATAAAAATAGATTCTTTTTCTTTCTCTACCGGGATCTGTTCGGCAGTAGGTTCCGGAACCGGCAAAGGCTTGCGTAATATCTCAAACCAATATAAGGCCTTATTGGCCGATTTCAGGAAATCAGGGTAACTGATAGGTTTGAGCAGATAATCCAGTGCATTCACCTTATAACTATCGAGTGCGTAGTTCTCGAAAGCAGTTATAAAAATAATACGTATGTCTGCTTTCAGCATATGCGAGAACTCCAGTCCGTTCAGGTCCGGCATCTGTATATCCAGGAATAACAGGTCTACCGGTTCGGAGTTTAACAATAGCAGCGCACTGGTGGCACTTGAAAATTTCCCTTTCAGTTCGAGGAAAGGGGTTTTATTTACATAACTCTCCAGCAGGTTAATTGCTAAAGGTTCGTCGTCTATAATAGCACATGTCAGTTTCATCTCTCTCTGTTTTGTTATTCCTGTATAAGGTGCTAACTTTTATCTATATGGGTATCTATCCGTAATAAACTAACATACTGTTTATCTTTCAGGTCGGTAGATAAAATATGTTTGTTCGGATAAAGTAAGGTAAGCCTTTTCTTTAAATTGGTAAGCCCGACGCCCGAACCACTTTTATCACTGCCTGTACTTTTAGGGAAATAGCTGTTAAGGATATGGCAAATTACCTGTTCGTTCTCCTGATAGATCCGGATATGGATAAAAGATTCGGCATAGTTGCTGATCCCGTGTTTGAAGGCATTCTCAACCAAAGAGATAAATAGCAAAGGAGCGATCCTGATATCGGAATTGCCTGGCACGGATATCTCTTTTTTCAGTTCTACATGTGCCGGCATACGAATATACATCAACTCTACATAGTTATTGATAAAATCGATCTCTTTATCAAGCGTAACAAAAGGCTGGCTGCTTTCATATAATACATACCGTAGTAAATGGCTCAGGTCATGTACTGCTTCCTGTGCCCGCTCAGGAGAAAAAGCGATCAGGCTATATATATTATTGAGCGTATTGAACAGGAAGTGGGGATTTAACTGGCTTTTAAGGTTCTGGAGCTCGGCTTCGGCTTTACTTTTTTCAAGCTCTTTCTGTACAGACTCTATCCGGTACCAGCTTTCTGTCATTTTAATGGCCACACTGGTAGCAGCAACGAGGATATACATCATACCATTCCGGATGAAAAAGAAAATTGTTTCTCCCTCTTGTTTAGGACGTATATGAGAGGGAGGAGGTAACAATTGCATACATAGGTGTACCCCGGCTACCAGCCCGGCAATCAGTAACAGGTTGCTTAATACAAACCGTACTGGTTTTTTGGAAAACAGATACCGGTCTACCAACAGGAAATAATTAATATAAAAAGCTATTATAAAGGACAGGGGTACTACTACATATTTCCCGTAATGAAACTGGTGTTCCGTTTCCCGGCCTGTAAAGAAATAGGGTACAATGAACAACAACGTCCATGCAGTGACATGTACCATCCAGCTGTATTTCTTTGATGGCGGGAAAAGGGTAGTAGTATTTCTGTTGGTGGTTTCCATTAGGACAAATATACTATAAACCAGTCAATGAATTGTTTTTATTCGTAACGTAATGCTTCGATCGGGTCTAAACGCGATGCTTTCTGTGCAGGATACCAACCGAAGAATACACCTGTGACCGTACAGACTGCGAACGACAGGATAATGCTCCAGGGCTGTATATAAATCGGGAAGTGGGCGGCCAGGTTCATAATCAGTGAACTTACTACTCCGAACAATACTCCGATAATCCCACCGGTCACACTGATCAGGATGGCCTCTATCAGGAATTGTGCCAGGATATCCCTCCCTTTGGCCCCGATACTCATGCGCAGCCCGATCTCACGGGTACGCTCGGTTACACTTACATACATAATATTCATAATACCGATGCCTCCTACCAGCAGGGATATACCGGCAACGGCAGCCAGCAGGATGGTCATCATATCGGTAGTAGAAGTCAACATCTCACTTAATTCCTGGGTGGAACGTATACGGAAATCATCTTCCGCACCGGGTTGCAACTTATGGTTACGGCGTAAGATCTCCGACATTTCATCAATTGCCTCCTCTGTATATTCCTCTTTCAGTGCGGAAGCTGTAATACCCTGCAGGTGGGTAATAGCCAGTACCCTTTTCTGGATAGTGGTATAAGGAGCTAAGATCAGGTCGTCCTGGTCCATTCCCATACTGTTATAGCCTTTCGGGGTAAGTACGCCGATGATCCGTAATGGAATAGTCCGGAAGCGGATGATTTTACCAAGCGGATCTTCCCCGTTGGTAAACAGGTTATCCACAACTGTCTGTCCTACGATACATACCTTTGAGCTGGTAGTGATATCCTGTTCGGTGAACATCTCTCCGTCCTGTATATTATATTTACGGATATCCAGGTAATCCAGGCCAATACCATAAATAGTGGTAGGTGTATTATTAGACCCAAAGATTACCTGTCCGCTGGCATTTACCGTGGGTGATACGGCTGATACAAACCGGGCTTCTTCGTGGATAGATTCATAATCCGACAGTTTCAATGATTCGGTATCGGATGCATCTAACCGTACACCACCCCTGCGGTCGGCTCCGGGCTGGATAGTGATCACGTTTGATCCCATCTCGCTGATCTGTGCCTGGATACTTTTCTTTGAACCCTGTCCGATAGCCAGCATGGTGATCACCGAAGCTACACCAATAATGATTCCTAGCATAGTCAGGAAACCGCGCATCTTATTATTTGCCAGTGCCCGCAGGGCTATTTTAAGTAAATTGATCCCGTTCATATCAATCGTTCCTTATTCGTCGGTTTTGGGCATTGCAGCCAGCGCCTTTGCCGCCGATAATATATTATTGTTATAAATATCACTTATCACCCTGCCATCTCTCAGGGTAATGGTCCGGCTGCCATAATCCGGGATTTCCGGATTATGGGTTACGAAGATAATGGTGCGACCTCTGGAGTGTAGTTCCTGGAACAAGGTCAGGATTTCGAAAGAGATACGTGTATCCAGGTTCCCTGTCGCTTCATCGGCCAGGATAACCGCCGGGTCGTTTACCAGGGCCCGCGCAATTGCCACACGCTGCATTTGTCCACCACTCATCTGGTTACTTTTATGGTTGAGGCGGTCACCTAACCCCACGGCCTTTAAGGCTTCGATTGCTTTTTGCCTGCGGGTAGATGCTGAAACCGATGGATTATACATCAGGGGAAGTTCCACATTCTCGATCGCAGTGGTTTTAGCCAGCAGATTGTAGTTCTGGAACACAAAACCAATCTTCCGGTTCCGCAAAGTTGCACGGGCATTTTTGCTCATCTTCCGTACGGAAACGCCATCCAGGTAATATTCACCGGAAGTAGGTGTATCCAGGCAGCCTAGTGTATTTAGTAAGGTACTTTTACCGGAGCCGGATGTTCCCATAATGGTGACGAATTCTCCCTCTTCGATCACAAAGCTGACACCCCTTAAGGCATGGACAATCTCGCTGCCTACCTTAAAGTCACGTTTAACATTTTTCAGTTTGATGATCTCTTTCATACGCATCTGTTTCGTTTTATATCCTTTTATCTGCGTGGTCCCGGCATAAACGGACTTCTTTCTATAGTACTGTTTTGTGGTAGGGCAGCCTCGGTGGTCATCTCCACAACAATCTCTTCGCCTTCCTGTAGTCCTCCTGTGACCTCAGTCATTCCACCGCTGCTTTCGCCTACCGTAATATTGTTAGCATATAATGTGTTGCCTTGTAATTGCCATACCAGGCGTTCGCCCCGCGGAGCTTCTGCCTGTGGATCGGTCACCTCTATCTTCATACCCGATAATATATCCGGTTCCGGTACAAATCTCAGGGCTTTACTGGGTATAACCAATACATCTTTCCGTTCCAATGTATAGATGGAAACATTCGCTGTTAATCCAGGTTTCAATTTCAGGTCGGGATTATAGGCACTGATCACTACCTCGTAGGTTACCACGTTCGATTCAACAGTTGCCTCCAGGCGTACCTGGGTTACATCTCCTTCAAATATATCGTTGGGATAGGCATCTACCGTGAAGGTAACGTGTTGTCCCTCTTCTACCTGGCCTATGTCGGCCTCGTCTACGTTGGCTATTACCCGCATCTGGGTCAGGTCATTAGCAATGGTGAACAGCGTAGGTGTACTGAATCCTGCAGCCACTGTCTGTCCCTCTTCCACTGCCTTACTGATTACTACTCCATCTATCGGACTGGTGATAATAGCATATTCCAGGTTCTGTTTTACCCTTACCATAGAAGCAGTACTCTGGTCGTAAGCACTTCTGGCCTTATCATAGTTATATAATGCAGTTTCATACTCGCTACTGGCAATCAGTTGCTTTTCAAAAAGCTCTTTGTACCGGTTGTAATTTCTTTCCTGATATTCCAGTTCGGCCTGATTGCTGGCCAGTTGGGCTTCGGCCGCATCTACTTCTGCCTGCAAAGTTACTTTATCCATCTCGGCAATTAACTGGCCTTTTTTTACGGTACTATTAAAATCTACATAGATCTTATCAATAATACCCGATACCTGTGTACCGACTTCTACCTCTATTACAGGTTCTACCGTACCTGTTGCGGTTACCATATCGCTGATCGTACCCCGGGTAACCTGCACTGTGCTTAACATCATGCCTTTACCGGATGGCTTTCTGAGGAAGAAGAATATTCCTCCGGCTATCAGTAATATAGCTATTACTCTGATAATGATTGTTTTCCTGCTCATACCTTACTATGTTGTTTATTTCTTTTTATTCCTGTTAGAAAGTTACGGTGCTCTGTAAGTACATAAACTACGGAGACCGTAACTGTGAAAATATTCATTAGTAGTCCAAATCAACTGCTTTATTCTGATATACATTTAATAATTCCCTGCTCATAATCGCCATATATTTCGATTGCAGCAATTCCTGCTGTGAGCTCAGATAATTATTTTTTTCTGTCAGTAACTCTACCGTATTTTTCATTCCGAGGAAAAACTGTTGCTGTGTCAGGTCGTAACTTTCTGCTACATACGATAACCGTTCGCTGGCTGCCAGGTACTGGTTCTGTGCCGAAGTGGCATCCAGATAAATACCTTCTATGGTTCTTAACAACTGGTTCTGGCTGTTCAACAGGTCGAGTTGTGAATTGGTAAGTGCCAGTTTCGCCTTATTAACTGCCGTTTTTGTTTCCCGGTTAGTAAAGATCGGAATGCTGACAGTTAATCCCACCGTTTCATTAAACCTGTCCCATAGCAAATTACCAAAATTATAATTGGTGCCCGAAAGGTGTCCGGTACTGATAGCTGCATTTAAGGAGAGGGTTGGAAAATAACCTGCCCGGGCTTTTTTGATATCCAGCTCAGCTACTTCCAGATTCAGTAAGCTACCTCTTATGCTGGGCATTACTGCCAGTGAAGTAGTATAAACAATGTTTTTCTCCGGGAGCGGACTAAGAACATCTTCCTCAGTTAATTCAGGGATAGCAATTACCATATCCTCTTCTATGTCAAGCTCCAGCAGTTGCTTAAGCTGTAGTTTGTAGTTTTCAAAATTGGTTTGTGCAACAATCAGCTGATATTTATCGCTGGCATACTGGCTTTCCAACTGGGCCAGTTCTACCCGTGAGATAGCTCCGGCTGCCAGTAATTCCTGTGCCCGGTCGCGTTCAGCTTCAGATACCTCAACGGTATTTTCTGTGATGCGGATCGCTTCAAAGGCATACAATACCTGCATATAGGTCTGCACCAGTGAAAGCAGGATATCATATTCACTTTGTTCTACATTCAGCTCGTCTACCTCACTTAATATTTTCTGCTGTTTAAGATTATTGGTGCGGCGGCTCCAGTCAAATACGGTCCAGTTTGCATTTACGCTGTAATTACCGCTATAACTATGATTGGTCTCTACCCTGCCGGAAGGATAATGGGTATATCCTTGTAATACACTTCCCGAGAGCGAAGGGAATAGTTGTGCTTTTGCCTGTGCAACATCTTCCTGGCCGGATAGATAAGTGATCCGGTTTTTGTTTAGTTGTATGTTGTATTCCAGGGCATAATCCAGGCAATCCTGTAAAGTCCATACATCCGGCTTATCCTGTGCCTGTATAATACCCGGCAAGAGAAGCAGGAGCGACAAAGTCAGATAAGAATATAGTCTCATAATACCTATTTTAGCAACTTGTTAAGGCAAAGCTAAGGTATCATGTAGGAGGCTGCAAACGGGTTCGTTATAAAGACATTTTTATAAGATAAACAGTTTATTTTTCCCGATTAATCTGTTGGTCGATAAAATCGGGCTGAACGACCCTGAAATTACCAGTATAGGATCAATCCGGCAACTCCTGCCAGAAGGATCATAAGTATCGGATGTACCTTGAATTTCCAGGTCAGGATAAAGGCTGCACCAAAGATCAGAAAACTTTTATAATCGATAAAGTTCTCGCTGTTCATCAGCAAGAGGGCGGCAGCGGCTATCAATCCTACGGTTGCAGGGCGTAAGCCCAGGAAAGCAGCAGCCACATACCGGTTATTTTTGAATTTGCTGTAATAATAAGAGATAACCAATACCAGGATAAAAGAGGGAAGGCATACGGCGAAAGTAGTAAGGCATGAACCTAACATACTAACCCATTCCGAATATCCGGCATTATGTACGGCTGTATAACCGATATAGGTGGCACTATTAATCCCGATAGGGCCGGGTGTCATCTGTGAGATAGCAACAATATCGGTAAATTCCTGTAAAGTGATCCACTTATAATTATCTACTACATCTGCCTGGATCAGGGAAAGCATTGCATATCCGCCACCAAACCCAAAAAGTCCGATCTTCAGATATACCCAGAGAAGCTGTAAAAAGATCATATCAATACCTGTTTATTTTAATCCATATATTAATCCGCCGATACCTGCTACAATAATGATCCAGATAGGCGAGACGCCCAACTGCCAGATCAATAAGGCTGCTACTATAGGTATGATTATTGTTTTACGGGTCAGTTTTACAGAACGGGCTGTGGTAAGGCAGGGAACCGCGATCAGGGCAACTACAGCCGGGCGCAACCCTTTGAATATTTTCTCTACCCATATATTGTCCTGGAACTGTGTAAAAAACAGCGCAATGGCCAGGATAATTGTAAAAGAGGGAAGAATAGTTCCCAAAGCACAAACGATACTACCGGGAATCCCTTTTAATTGTACCCTACAAAAATAGAAATGTTAACCGCAAAAATACCGGGCAGCGATTGGGCCACCGTAAAAAGATCAATAAAATCTTCTTTCGTCATCCAGCCTCTGTCTACAACCTCCCGCTGGATAAGCGGTAACATAGCATATCCTCCTCCAATGGTAAAAGCCCCGATTTTCAGGAATGTGGTAAATAGTATCCGGTACATGTGTATATCTGCGTGCTTTATCTTGTTAGGCTACCTGCCCAGCTCCTTATTATAGAGCTGTTCGTTGTTGATAATCTCCAACGCTTTCCGGTAGCTTTCATTATCGTCGTTCATAATCTGGTAATATTCACTCATCTCATACATATCACGTGCAAGGAGTGCTTTGAGTTGTAGAGTAATAAGAGGTTTTGACCGCTCATATTCCTCTTCATTGAACTCGATCTTGTTTTCGGTTCCCTTTTCAATAAGTTCCTGCAAAAGTGATTGCGGTAGGGTAAAGTCCGAATTAAACTTAGCAAACGTAGGATATTGTTGCATCAGTTCATTCCTGTACTGGTCCAGGTAGTTCATAGTTACTCGGTTTACCTGTCCGCTGGCCACCAGCCTGTGATGGTAATTCGTATAACGGCTGGTATCTACCGGAATAAATATGTCGGGCATAATCCCCCTACCTCCGTATACAACACGGTTGGTTACCAAGGTATTATATTTCATGGAATCCGGAAAGTAGATGCTGTCTGCGTGCATAAGTTCCCCGCGGTTATACCGGTCAACCAGGTCGTGGTTATAATCTTCCTGTTTCCCGTTTTCATAAGGTTTCTGGATACTCCGGCCGGTAGGTGTATGGTAGCGGGCCACAGTAAGGCGGATCATCGAACCATCGGGTAGGAGAATCGGTTTCTGTACTAACCCTTTCCCGAACGTGTGTCTGCCTACCAATACGCCACGGTCCCAATCCTGTACGGCTCCGGCAAGGATCTCGCTGGCGGATGCAGAGGTCTCGTCAATTAGGATGACTAAACGCCCCTCTTCAAAATTTCCTTTGGCGGTTGATTTTGCCTCTTCGCGGGGTTGCTTATTTCCTTCAGTATATACGATCAGTTTATCCTTTCCCAGGAATTCGTCTGCCAGGTCGATAGCAATGTTCAGGTAACCACCACCATTTCCCTGTAAATCGAGGATCAGGTTTTTCATCCCCTGCTTTTTCAGCTTAGCCAATGCCTCTTTAAACTCATCGGCTGTTGAAGCGGCAAAACGGTTTAGCTTGATATAACCGGTTGTCTCGTCGGCCATATAGGCGGCATCCAGGCTATATACGGGAATCTTTCCGCGGGTGATGGTAAATTCGATCAGGCCGGGTTGGTTATTACGTAGTACTTTTACCTGGACTTCGGTTCCTTTCGGGCCACGTAACCTTTTCATGATATCGTTTGTCTTCATATTAACGCCCGATATAAGGGTATCATTTACCATAATGATCCGGTCGCCTGCCATGAGTCCTACCTTTTCGGAAGGACCTCCGGAAATGACCTGTATAATATATAAGGTATCGGTAAGCATGTTGAACTGGATACCGATACCGTCGAAATTGCCCTGCAGGGGCTCGGTCATCTCTTTTGTTTCCTGTGGGTCGAAGTAGTTGGAATGCGGGTCTAATTTTTCCAGCATACCAACAATGGCATCCTCTACCAGTTTACCTTCATCGGTCGGATCGACATACAGGTTGGTGATTGCATATAATGCCAGAGAAAGTTTGCGTGCCTCCTGATTGGAGTTCTGCCCTGTTATGGCAGGTGTAAGTATCACCGCCATGAACAGGTATATCATTAATTTTTTCATTCTGCTCTGTTTCCTAATTTATTAATACAGTTGGGTCTCTTTAGGCACAAACTGTGAGATATCTTTCCCATAACGTAACAATTCGCGTACGATACTCGAACTGATATGGGTATGTTCGGGTTCTGTAAAGAGGATAAAGGTATCTATTCCGGTTAATATCCGGTTAATATCTGCAATACTTTTTTCGTATTCAAAGTCATTAACCGTACGGATTCCACGCAAAATGAAGTTTGCATTTACCTCTTTTGCAAAATCGACCGTGAGTGAGTCGTATGCCATTACTTTTACCCTGGGCTCCTCCCGGTACAGGCATTCGATAGCCTTTACTCGTTTATCAAGGGAAAAATAGGTTTTTTTATTTTCGTTGATACCGATCGAAACAATAATTTCATCGACCAACTCCAATCCACGTGTTACCAGCGACTGGTGGCCGATGGTAAAAGGATCGAACGTACCGGGAAAAAGCGCTATCCGTTTCATGCAATATCTTCCTCTATAACCAGATTGTCAATAATAAAGTTCTGCCTTTCCATCGTGTTCTTACCCATGTAGAATTCAAGCATTTCCTTTACCAGGTCTTCCTTTTTCATTTTAACCTGGTCCAGGCGCATATCTTTACCGATAAAGTTCTTGAATTCATCGGGAGAGATCTCCCCAAGCCCTTTAAAACGGGTGATTTCCGGATTTTTGCCGGCTGCCTTCATGGCGGCAATCCGTTCTTCTTCCGTATAGCAATACCAGGTTTTCTGCTTATTACGTACCCGGAAGAGTGGAGTCTGTAAGATATATACATGTCCCTTTTTAATCAGGTCGGGAAAGAACTGCAGGAAGAAGGTGATCAGCAGTAACCGGATATGCATCCCATCCACATCGGCGTCGGTAGCAATAATTACCTTTTCATACCGTAACCCCTCCAGGCCATCTTCAATATTTAAGGCTGCCTGTAATAAGTTGAACTCCTCGTTCTCATATACGATCTTTTTGGTAAGGCCGAAGCTGTTCAAGGGTTTACCACGCAGACTGAACACCGCCTGTATATTTGGATCGCGGCTTTTAGTGATAGAACCACTTGCCGAATCTCCCTCGGTAATAAAGATACAACTCTCTTCTCTCCGGTCGCCTTTACTATCACTCAGGTGGACGCGGCAGTCGCGTAATTTTTTGTTATGGAGGTTAGCTTTCTTGGCCCGTTCGCGTGCCAGCTTGGTCACCCCGGCAATAGCTTTCCGCTCTTTTTCCGAGTCGAGGATTTTCTTCAATAAGGTATCTGAAACCTCGCTGTGTTTATGCAGGTAGTTATCCAGCTCTTTTTTGATAAAGTCACCTACAAACTTGGCTACGGTAGGACCTTCGGGACCCATATCTTTCGAACCCAGCTTGGTTTTTGTCTGGCTTTCAAATACCGGTTCTTCTACCTTTATACTGATCGCAGCTACAATACCGGCACGGATATCGGAATATTCGAAGTTTTTGTTATAATATTCCTTGATCACCCTGCCCAGTGTCTCACGGAAGGCAGATAGGTGAGTTCCCCCTTGTGTAGTATGCTGGCCATTTACAAACGAGTAATATTCTTCCCCGTATTGGTTACTATGCGTAATTACCACTTCGATATCTTCTCCTTCCAGGTGGATGATCGGATATAAAGGCTCACTGGTCATATTTTCGTTCAACAAGTCAACCAGCCCGTGACGGGAATAAAACCGTTTTCCGTTATAATATATACTGAGGCCCGAATTCAGGAATACATAATTCTTTAGCAGGCTTTCAACGAATTCATCTTTATAAACGTAGTCTTTGAATATCTCTTTATCAGGGATGAAATAGGTTAGTGTACCGTTTGGTTCGTCTGTTTTCCGGATAGGCGATTCTTCCGTAATGATGGCTTTGCTATATTCAACCTGCTTACATTCACCATCCCGGTGGCTGGTGATGAGGAAGTAGCTACTCAAAGCATTTACCGCTTTGATACCGACCCCATTCAAACCTACCGACTTTTTGAATGCTTTGCTATCGTATTTGGCACCCGTATTCATTTTGCTGGATATATCTACCACTTTGCCCAGCGGAACACCACGGCCGTAGTCTCTGACGGAAACAGTTCCTTCCTCAATCGTTACTTCGATGGTTTTACCATATCCCATCATGTACTCGTCGATAGAGTTATCTAATACCTCTTTCAACAAAACGTAAATACCATCGTCGGCATATTTACCGTCACCCAGTTTACCAATGTACATACCGGGCCGCCGCCGGATATGTTCCATCCAGTCGAGCGTTTTGATATCTTCATCGTTATATGCTGTGTGTTGTTGTAATGTTGAATTGAGTTCGTTCATACGTTCTCCTTACTTATTTTAAATTTTTGATAAAAGCTCTTCTTGTTTTATGGTGTTCACGTTTGAAATAATTCCACTGGGCCTGTACGGCATTGTTGGTTTCCAATTCGGGATTGGTTTCTGCATATATAACTCCTAACTTCTGATATACCGGGATCAGGTCATTAAATAACAGGGCGTTTACACCCTTGCTCTGGTATTCCGGTAAAACTCCCATCAGGTACAGGTCAACCACCTTCGGTTTACTTTTCAGTCCTTTCAGCAGATGGTACCATCCGAACGGAAGCAGTTTCCCGCTGGCCTTTTGCAAAGCTTTCGACAGGTTAGGGATAGAGATACCAAACCCTACTACTTCATCATCTTCTTCCCGTATGATAATAGTTACCATGTCGAGGCGCACCATAGGGATATATATATTGACATAGTAGTCAATCTGTTTATCAGTAAGAGGGGCAAATCCGTATAACGGAGCAAATGCCGCATTTAATGTCCAGAATATTTTATGCGCATATGGCCAGATCTCCTTCCGGGATTTGAACTTCAATGTTTTTAATCCATATTTCTTTTTTACGATTTCCCCTACACGCAGGTGTTTATCAGGAATACTATCAGGGATATAGATTTTGAATTCATGCCAGTCCTGATCTTTTGTAAATCCCATCCGTTCCATATGTTGGGGATAATAAGGGAAATTGTAGATCGTTGCCATGGTTCCCAGTTGGTCGAAACCTTCTACCAACATTCCCTCATGGTCAAGGTCGGTGAATCCCATCGGCCCGTGTAGTGTATCCATCCCCTGTTGTTTAGCCCATTTTTCAACGGCGTTGAAAAGAGCATCCACTACCTCCTGGTCATCGATAAAATCAACAAATCCGAAGCGTGCATGTTGCTGTTGCCATACCTCATTACTGGTATGGTTGATGATTCCGGCAATACGTCCCACCACCTCATTATTCCGGTAAGCCAGATAGTAAACGGCATCGCATACTTCAAAAGCCGGATTCTTTTTTTTGTCCAGTGTCATCATTTCTTCATCAATGAGGCCTGGGATATGGTAAGGGTTATCTTTGCATAAATCTATATTGAATTTGACGAACTTCCTCAGTTCTTTTTTATTAGTAACTTCTTTAACTATGATACTCATCGGTTTGTAATTTGGGCAACAAATTTACATAATTAATTCATTACTACAGTTTTTTGTTGGTAAGAATCGTTATTTTAGGCGGGAAACTCTTAATTTTGGGTTAAAAATCGGAGCAGTAGGAGCAGGGTGAAGCTTTTTATTTTTCTCTTCTTTCTAACTTTATTTGAGAACCCCTTTATCATCTCTCACTTTTTGTTTTAATGCTTTGA
>JAJPZJ010000177.1 GCA_021204405.1 Tannerellaceae bacterium
TCCAAATAACAAGTGTTGTGTCTAACTTTTTGGGGCACTTCAAAAGCGGGGAACTAAGGAATTATATTATCTATCTGTTTTTTCTGTTTCCTCTAGGAGCTGCCAGGCACACACCTTTGGGGATTGATCTTTGGATAATAAATTAAGAGAATACCAGGATAATACCAGGGAAGGCTCCTTACAAGGGGAATGGATCCATAGCCCATGGGTAGCATTCAATCAAACCCTAAGGTAGGAGGAAAAGAGTGGGAAAGTTAAACCTCGATAGAGCTTCTCCCCTTTCGCTGTAGCTATTTAAATGCTACAAACCTTGCAAGGAATGAATCAAAGAGGAAATAATAGCTTAAAAGCAGGCGTATATTCCATTCCGGGATGCCTTTTTATATTCCACTGTTAATAAGCTCTTTAGATCATACCCGTAGAAAAAACGTGACTGAGCGTGTGACTGGAAAAAGCCTTCAGTCACGCTTCAGTCACACTTTTTAGGGTGTTAAGTATCTTGTTACCAAACTATTAACTACCCTCTGTGACTGGTGAAGGATAAAAAACGAAAAATTACTATGGGAGAGGTTTTCATTGACCAGAAGAAATATTTTCTCCTTAGGTTCCCGTCTGTGCAGAAAACAGATAGTATATATGCCCTAACAAAGAACGGCTGGTTTATTTTCTATGAAAGAAAATAAACCAGCCGTTCTTTTTACTTCCATCCTGTGTCCAGATATCAGTCAAACATCTTCCGGAATTTACTGAATATCTTTTCTTTCATCATCTTGTTGGGCTGGAAATTAGGAGAGTTATCCAGTCCGGTCAGTATCTCTTTTTCTGAGGATGAAAGTGTTTTGGGAATATACACGCTTACATTTACCAGCAGGTCGCCGGTACCGTAGCTATTCACCGATGGCAAACCTTTGTTGCGCAGGCGTAACACTTTGCCAGGCTGTGTACCTGGTTCTATTTTTAGTTTTGCTTTTCCATCGATGGTAGGTACTTCTACCGAGCCACCCAGCGCAGCCTGCGAAACGGTAAGCAGCAGGTTGTACAGGAGGTCGTTCTCGTCGCGGATCAGTTCCGGATGAGCCTCTTCTTCGATCAGGATCAGTAGGTCGCCGTTGATACCTCTGTGCCGGGCCGCATTTCCTTTGTTGCGCATAGAAAGTTGCATACCTTCTGCTACTCCGGCCGGGATATTGATGGTGATCACCTCTTCATCCCTTACAATACCTTCACCGCTACATTCGGCACATTTCTTAATAATCGTTTTACCTTCGCCCTCACAGGTCGGGCAGGTGGTTTGCGTCTGCATCTGCCCCAGGATGGTATTGGCAATGTGGGTAACTACCCCACTCCCTTTACAGGTATCGCAGGTTTTGGTACCTTTACTACCGTCGGCTCCGCTTCCGTTGCAGCATTTACAAGCTATATATTTTTTTACCTTGATTTTCTTTTCTACACCGGTTGCGATCTCTTTCAGGGTTAGTTTTACTTTTACACGCAGATCGGAGCCACGGTTTACCCGGCGGCCACGTGAACTGCCACCAAACCCACTGAATCCACCGAATCCACCAAAGTGTCCACCGAATATATCACCGAACTGGGAGAAGATGTCTTCCATCGACATACCTCCGCCAAATCCGCCACCTTGTGATGCACCACCCACACCGGCATGACCAAACTGGTCGTAGCGCTGGCGTTTCTGCTGGTCGCTCAACACGTCGTAAGCTTCGGCAGCTTCCTTGAATTTTTCTTCTGCTTCTGTATCTCCGGGGTTTTTATCCGGGTGGAACTGGATCGCTTTTTTCCGATAGGCTTTTTTTATCTCATCGGCCGAGGCGTTCCTTTCAACCCCGAGGACTTCATAATAATCTCTCTTCGCCATTTTATATATTTGTTACTTGCTTTATTCTCCCACAACCACTTTTGCGTAGCGGATTACCTTATCATACAAGGTATAACCGGTCTGTACCGAATCGAGTACTTTCCCTTTCAGTTCGGGTTCCGGAGCCGGTATAATGGCTACGGCTTCAAACTGTTCGGTATCGAAAGGTTCGCCTACGACTTTGATGGGTTTTATACCTTGTTGTGCCAGGTAACTGGTAAATTTACTGTAGATCAGTTCCACACCTTCGGTTACCGATTTAACATCTTCGGCATTCCGTATGGTTTGAAGGGCACGTTCAAAATCGTCTACTACCGGCAACAGGTTGGTAAGGGCTGATTCGCCACCGATTTTAATCAGTTCTGCCTTTTCACGCAGGGTACGTTTGCGGTAGTTATCATATTCGGCCATTAAACGCAGGTATGTGTCGTTAAGGTCGTTATACTTTTTTTCAAGGTTTTCTTCTTCAGTCACATTGTCAGATGCGTCGTTTTCAGCTGACGTATTTGCGTTTTCTTCCTGCAAATTTGTCGCTTCTTCGTTACCTATCATTGCTTCTTTTTCAGCAGTTTCCTTGTTCTGATCAAAATTGTTCGTGCTCATAACTATCTTTCAATTTTTTATTTTGTTCTTATTTACAGCATTCTACTACGTTAGTTATAGGAAGGGTTCCCCTTACAGGGTATGGCACACCTCCTCCTATTACAACAGTTTTCCTGCAAAAATGCTGCCAATAAAGTGAGATTTGTGGAAAAAGAGGGGAATACCCAAAGTCATAAATATTATTTCCGGAGGAAAACCACCGAATAAGTTGATTGTTTATTATGGTCTTCCCATACCAGCGGATAACGGATAAGCTGGTCAGCAAGCAGAAGATCAATCAAGTCCCACATTACTTCGTGATAAAGCATAGTGACCGCTAACCTTTCCTGTTCGGCTCTGATACCAAATTGTTGCTGAAAAGCATATACTATATTTGTTTCTTTAAAATAGTGGATGATAGGGGAAATGATAGCATCGCTCAGGATATTCAGCCGGCTGGCAGCATCCTGGCTGTCGAGAACAGGAATGCGGAGTGAGCCATCCGCATGGATTAATCCCAAAGAAAGAGATTTGTCCAGCAGGTCCGAAGATACAATCCGGCCGTAGTTACTGTAATCTTCCTGGAATTTTAACATAAATGTATGATCTAACTCATCGAACACAAAGGCAGGTGCTTTCTTCGACCAGCATATATGAAATGCCTTCGTTGTATTGGTCCCACTACTGAATGTACGGGGAAAGTAGAAGGCCCAGCAGGCACCCTCCCAGGTTGCAGCAATATTAACTTCTTTGAATGTGTTGATAGATTCCCATACTTTACCGTCAAGTACATACGCAAAAAGTATGGAATAGATACTGGCTTCGAAGTTTTCCTGTTTCAAAAAGTCAATAAAGGTGATGCAAGGACCTTTGATCTTTGGATATAATTCATTGGCTATATCCAAAGATAACTTCCGGGCTTCAAGGGTTTGCAGACTATCAAAGACGGGCATCAGGGAATGCCAGGTATCTCCTTTCCTTTCAATAAGTCCTTCTATCTGTAGAAGTAGTAATTGAGAACGGGTATAAAGAATTCCCATAGAATCCAGCCAGGCCGTTGTGCGGGGTGTTTGTAATGTTTGAATAATTTCCCAGTTGTTATCGGTATTTACATAGACAAAAGGATGATACACGGTAGGTTCGCAAAAAGCAGTAGCATCCCATGCGGAGAATTTTCTGTTTTGTGCGGTCAGGGTAGTGAGGCATGCCATGGCTAGCAAGAATCTGGTAATTTTTTGAGTCATAACAGGTAAATTTAAATGATGGACAAATATTAAAAACTGATGTATTACTATATGGTTATGGAAATAAAAACAGGAAAAAGAGGAAGATATCAGATTTTTTCATGTGGGTACGTATTAAATGATTAACTTTGTTATATATCTTATTTGCGCAAAGATAGGATTAAATGGATTTGTAAAAGCTGATTGCGCAAAGATTTTTAAGCTTTCCGGTTAGAAAGAGTGAATGATGATATGACGACAGGTATACAAAAGTTAAATTCTTTTTAAAAATATCTTTACCTTTGCCAAAATTGTTGTATATAAAAATAGAGTTTTTTAAATTTAGAATTCATTTATATGAGAAGTATCGTTTTATCAACATGTATGCTGATTGCATTTCTTATGGGCAATGCGCAGGGCCCGGACAACAGAATCTGCCGGTTAGGTTTTGACTATGAAATAAGTAACAGTACACACTGGGGTAACGACAGGCCTGTGGTAACCCATATCCTCCCCTACTCTCCTGCTGAACAAAGCGGTTTGATGGTGAATGACGTGATTACGGCCATTGATGGCGCGTCGGTTGCTTCGTTATCAGATAATGAGATCAGCCAGTTGCTGAACCAGGCAGATAAGTCGAATGTGATCCTGACGGTTAGTAACCTGACCAGTACCAATAAACAGGTAAGTGTAAGGAAGGATTGTAAAAATGTGAATACAATTACCGAAGACCAGTTAGCTGCTGCTTTTTCAATGTACAGCCTTGAAAGTACGAATGCCCGCGAGTTTGTGTGTCCGTTTAAAACGATCACCACGCACGACGCAGTTGATTTTGCCAATTATAAAACGTTTGCTTTTGCTCCTATAGATGAGAGCAACCGCAACCTGGAGACAATTATCAATGAAACAATTGCCAAAGAGTTGATTGCCAAAGGGATGAAACCCGAAGCAAATAACCCGGATGTATTGATCCAGACATTTTACTTTTTCGATAAAAATCCGGGCTTTCGGGGCACCAACCGGATCCAGACAGAGAAAGAGCCTACCTTCCGGTATGATTATGTGAAGCAACAGATGGCTTACTTTCCTTTCCTGAGCAGCAATACGCCTGAAAGTGAAGCGGAGTATTTGTTACAACTGGGCTTCCGGCTTGTAGACCAGAAAGAGCAGGCCGGCCGTGTATTATGGGAATGTGAGGCAAATGAGTTGATGGACAACTCGTATAGGCTCGACGAGTATGCAAAGACGCATATCCCTTTGATGTGTATGCAGTATCCGTATGTGAAGTATTCCCAAAATGTGAAATTTGCCGTAGACCAGAAGATGTATAATTATACCGGTATCGGGTATGATATCGACCGGCTGGATGTGGTATCGGAAGTGGCGCCTAATTCGCCGGCCGCAGCCGCAGGGGTACGGGCAGGTGATAAGATCGAGAAGATCAACCAGTATAAGATGGTTAGTTCGGCCGAAGATTTCTCGAAAGCATACAAGCGTTTTGTAAAGAACACCATGAAATACCGCGACAGGAATATCCAGTATACAGATGCCAACGGGTTCCGTTACAGTATGCACTGGGATAACAGCAAATACAGCGATGTAGCCAATGTGGTACAGAATCCGAAAAGCCTGGCTGCCTTTTCATACCTTTATTATTTTACCCCTTATATCAACCCGTCGGGTACGAACACGACGACGTTCAGCTTAAAAAGAGGCGATGAAACTACAGATGTTATTATTCGTCCGACCGTACATAAGGAATTGAGCGTACGGGTGGATTAACAAGTTATAAATACGTGATATACCCTCAAAACTTTGAACAGAAAACGGGCTTTGATAAAGTCCGCCAATTAATTACAGATAAATGTTTAAGTCCGCTCGGACAGGAGCGGGTGGCCGGAATGGAATTTTCGGCCGATTATCCTACCGTTACCAAACGCCTCGACCAGGTAAATGAGTTTATCCGCATCCTGAACGGCGAGCGGGAGTTTCCGGCAGGTTACTTTTTTGATGTGCGGTATTCGCTGAAGCGGATCCGGCCGGAAGGAACTTTCCTCGACGAACGGGAGCTGTTTAACCTCAAGCGGTCGTTACAGACCATCCAGGATATTGTGCGCTTTTTCCGCCCCGAAGGCGAAACAGGCGAGCTCCCCTACCCTGTGCTTACAGCACTGGCGGGCGATATTATGGTATTTCCGCAACTGATCGGGAAGATCGACGGGATACTGGATAAATTCGGGCGGGTAAAAGACAATGCTTCGTCCGAACTGGCCCGCATCCGCAAAGAATTGACCGTAACCATAAGTGGAATTTCCCGCAATTTGCAATCGATCCTCCGGACGGCACAGGCCGACGGGGTGGTAGATAAGGATGTGGCACCTACCATGCGCGACGGTCGGCTGGTGATACCGATTGCACCTGCTTACAAGCGGAAGATCAAAGGGATCGTACACGATGAGTCGGCCAGTGGTAAAACAGTGTTTATCGAGCCGGAAGTGGTAGTAGAAGCCAACAACCGGGTGCGGGAACTGGAGGGAGAAGAGCGCCGGGAGATTATGCGCATCCTTACGGAGTTTACCAATGTAGTACGTCCGATGGTACCGGATATCCTGTATTCGTATAAGTTCCTGGCCGAGATCGATTTTATCCGTGCCAAGGCACTGTTTGCAGAACAGATCCATGCTATCCGGCCGGTGGTGGAAAACAAGTTGCAGGTCGACTGGATCCGGGCTTTCCATCCGTTGTTGTATCTTTCGCATACGAAACAGCATAAGGAGGTAGTTCCGCTGGATATTGAACTGAATACAGAAAACCGCTTGCTGATTATTTCAGGGCCTAATGCCGGCGGTAAGTCGGTTTGCCTGAAAACAGTGGGGCTGTTGCAATATATGCTGCAATGCGGGGTACCTATCCCGGTAGACGAACGGTCGAAAACAGGTATCTTTGAAAGTATCTTTATTGACATTGGCGACGAGCAGAGTATCGAGAATGATTTAAGCACTTATAGTTCGCATCTTACCAATATGAAGTACTTTATCCGCCATTGCAACGAGCGTACAATTATATTGATAGATGAGTTTGGCAGTGGCACGGAGCCGCAGATCGGTGGTACTATTGCCGAGGCAGTACTCGACAGGTTTAACCGCAGGCAGAGTTTTGGGATGATTACTACCCACTACCAGAACCTGAAACATTTTGCCGAGGATACGCCGGGTCTGGTAAATGGAGCGATGCTATACGACCGCCACCTGATGCAGCCTCTTTTCAGGTTGTCGATCGGTAATCCCGGCAGTTCGTTTGCAGTAGAGATTGCCCGCAAGATCGGGTTGCCGGAAGATGTAATCGCAGATGCTGCCGAAAAGGTGGGCTCCGATTATATCGATATGGATAAGTACCTGCAGGATATTGTACGCGATAAACGGTACTGGGAAAGTAAGCGGCAATCGATCCGCCAGCGCGAAAAGCGCCTGGAAGAGGTTACCGGCCGGTACGAACAAGACCTGGAAGCGGTGAATAAGCAACGGAA
Source organism: Tannerellaceae bacterium (assembly GCA_021204405.1). Classification (GTDB taxonomy): domain Bacteria; phylum Bacteroidota; class Bacteroidia; order Bacteroidales; family Tannerellaceae; genus JAJPZJ01. The sequence continues at coordinate 7,208 of JAJPZJ010000177.1, forward strand.
AGAGATTATCCGCGAGGCAAAGGCAGCCGCACAGCATCTCCTGGCAGAGGCCAATGCGCGTATTGAGAATACGATCCGTGAGATTAAAGAGGCGGAAGCGGAGAAAGAGAAAACCAAACTTGCCCGTAAAGCACTGGAAGAATTCAAACAGTCGGTAGCCGATGCGGAAGAAGAGGATAGCAAGATTGCCCGCAAGATGGCTAAGATACGCGAGCGTTCCGAAAAGAAAAAGAATAAACAGGATAAAGGAGGCAGTGCGCGCCAGGTGTTTAACCGGGATATAATCGAACCGGGCGACCATGTACGGTTACAGGGCCAGACTTCGGCAGGTACGGTGCTGGAGGTCCAAGGCAAACAGGCTGTAGTGGCGTTTGGGATGATCAAAAGTACGGTCAAACTGGATAAACTGGAAAAGGTAAGTAAGGGACAACTTAAAAAAGAGACCCGGAATACTACTTTTGTAAGTAGCCAGACAGCGGAGGCGATGCATGAAAAGAAACTGCATTTCAAGCAGGAGCTGGATGTGCGTGGGATGCGTGGCGACGAGGCGCTACAGGCGGTGACCTATTTTGTAGATGATGCGGTACAGGTGGGTGTAGCCAGTGTACGTATCCTGCATGGTACGGGTACCGGTATCCTGCGGCAACTGATACGCGACTACCTGCGGACTACGCCGGGCATACGGAGCTACCGCGATGAGCACGTACAATTTGGCGGTGCAGGCGTTACAGTTGTGGAGTTTGACTGATCACAACCCGTAATTCTTTTTAAACTGGTAAAAGGTATTCCTGGAGATACCGAAATGTCTGCAGATGGCAACAACACTTTCGCCCTCCTCCATCATCCGGATGATTTCATTGCGGTTGTTGTCGAGGAGGGACTGTTTGAGGTCTGAACCTTTGGGCCGTCCTAACACCTCCCCCATATTTTTGCGGTGATCGAGGGCTTCGCGGGTACGCATCGATACCAGGTTATGCTCCATTTCGGCAATCAGCCCGAACCACATAGAGAGGCTTTCGCGGTTTACGCTGTTGTCAAACAGGAAGCGGTCCTGCAGGCAATAGAGGTACGTTTTCTTTTTGAGCAATCCGGAAAGAATCGTCATCGTATCCGAAAGGGTACGGCTGATATAGGCTATTTTAGTCATGATCAGCACGTCGTTTTCTGTCATGCCTTTCATGAGTTGATATACGCCGTTTTCTCCGATATGTTTATCTTTTTTTAATTTTCGCTTACCCATTTGTCTATCTTATAGCCTTTCCGGGCGGCAAACGCTTCGATCTGTTTTTTTGTTTATCCGGTTGTTTACCGGTTTTGCTTTCTTTTAAATAGCCAATTACCATATGTTATATCTTTCTGTTGTTTTTGTATTATATTATGAAACCGCCAGCGATGTTCTTTCCAGGATCGTTGGATCGTTGGAGGGCTTATGGATAAAGTCGGAATCTACCTGGTAGGCCGTCATTCGTTCGGCTCCGACAGGTTTCATTAGTGAACTGATATCTTCCATATTGAGTTCAGGGTCGAACCATCTTTTTTCTTCTTCCACTGACAAAATAAGCGGCATCCTTTTCTTTACATTCTGGAAATAAGCCGCAAAGGGGTTTGCCCGCGTAGTAACCAGGGAGAAGGTGATAAGAGACGATCCGGTCTCTTTATCCATCCATATGTCGTATATACCTGCCATAGAAAATATTTCTTCGTCTTTCAGATGTATAAAGTAAGGGGTTTTCTTTCCGTTTTCATACCTCCATTCAAAATAACCCGTACTGGGTATCAGGCAGCGTCTTTTCATGATCGATTCTCTTGAGAATGGTTTCTGGAAAATGGATTCCGCCCGTATATTAAGTGTTATTTTCCTGATTTCCTGTGCATCTTCTACCGTACTGGTCCAGGAAGGGATCAGGCCCCAGCTAAATGCCTGGATTTCAGAGTCGGAAGTGATGATGGCACATTTAGGGAAATAAAATGCATTAATATGGTACTGTTCGTTTATAAGGTCGCGGACTACATGGATTATGTCGGTTTTTCGCTCATACCGCATAGCAAGGTCACCAACCTTTTTAATCATGGAATTATGAAAACACATACACTTTTTAGTTATTTAAATTTGACTACCAATTGGATTAGTATAACAAGGGGGGGCGGGTGTTGTTTGCCTCCTTATTATTAAAATGGCAGTTGTTGCAGATAACTTTTTCAGTGCTCCTTTCCATCCGTTTTTTGAGTTGGATAGGATAATATGTGCCAGGTAACTCCAATACAGATACATAGCAGCAGAATTTTAACCCAGTCTTTTCTATCATGAAAAGGTGCTTATTGCAATAGTAGTCCATAACATCCCTACGGATATAAACTTAATACGTACCGGGATGGATTTATCAACCAGGAAACTTTTCACATAGGCTCCGAAATAGGGATTGGCCATTGCCTTGTTGTATAACTTTTCCGAGCTCCGGATATAGAACCAGCATGTCAGGAGCCAGAAAGGGGTTGTTGGCAGCAATGGTAATACTACTCCGATTGCACCCAGTACCAGAAAGAGTGTGCCCAGCACAATATATATAACCCGTTTGATGTTACTCACGCTTATCGTACTGTATGGTTTTCAATCTCTTTGAACCCATTGAGGAATACCTCTGCCGGCAGGCGTTTCTTTCCGGCCAACTGAATATCAAGCAAGCGGATGTATCCACCGGGGGTAGCCACATCGATTGTTCCCTTCTGCCGGACATGTATAGTGCCTGTTGGGTGGTTATGGTCAACGAACTCTTTCGTTGCCTGGTATATTTTCATTCCGAGGGCTGTTCCGTCGGCTGCTACCAGTTCTGTCCATGCAGCGAGATAGGGTGACAGGCCACGGATGAAATCATATATTTTTTGCGGGTGTTGATCCCAGTTAATCCGGCAAGTATCTTTGAATATTTTAGGCGCCGGCCTGAGGTCGGCTGCACTGGCAAAGAACTGTTCCTGCGGGATAGCTTCTACCCGGCCGGCCAGGATAAGGCCAACTGTTTCGGTAACGGCACCTGCTCCCAGTTCCATCAGGGCATCGTGTACGATACCGGCATCGTCGGTTTCTGCAATGGGTAATTTCTTCTGCAGGATGATTTTACCGGTGTCGATCTCATGGGTAAGAAAAAAGGTGGTTACTCCTGTTTCCTTTTCACCGTTGATAATAGCCCAGTTGATAGGGGCTGCCCCACGATACTGTGGTAAGAGGGAGGCATGGAGGTTGAATGTTCCATACGGAGGCATACTCCACACGACTTCGGGTAACATACGGAAGGCCACCACCACCTGCAGGTCGGCATTGAGTGCCCTGAGTGCTTCCAGAAAAGTTTCGTCTTTGAGCTTTTCGGGTTGTAAAACAGGTAAACCTACCGAAACGGCATACTGTTTTACGGCACTTGCCTGTAATACACTGCCATGCCTGCCCATAGGTTTATCGGGCATGGTCACTACTCCTACTACATGGTATCCACCCTCCACGAGTGCCTTCAGGCTTGCTACGGCAAAGTCGGGGGTACCCATATATACGATCCGTAAATCTTCTTTCTTCATCATATTTAATCTCCGGAAAAATTTTCAACTAATACTTCACGATAGGCATTGAAGATTTTGGATTTAGACATAAATCCGATATAATGCCCGTCGTCGTCGACCACCGGCAGGTTCCAGGCCCTTGTCTCGTCGAAGATGCGCATGATCTTCTCCATGGGCATACTGATCTTTATCAAGGCAGCCGGCGAGACCATAAATTTATTTACATAGAAGCGGTCGTATAGTTCGGGACGGAACATAATGTTCCGTATATTATCCAGTTGTACGACGCCTACCAATATACCTTTTTCGTCGGTTACAGGAAAAATGTTACGTCCGCTCCTGGCAATTACTTTTACCATATCACCCAACGATATTTCGGGCAACACGGTAAGGAAATCTTTTTCTATAATATTATCCATATTAAGCAGGGTAAGTACCGCTTTGTCTTTATGGTGAGTGAGGAGTTCACCTTTCTGTGCCAGGCGCATGGAATAGATGCTATGGGGTTCAAACATCAGGATGGTGATATAAGAACTGATGGCAACCATCATGAGCGGCAGGAAAAGATCATATCCTCCGGTAAGTTCGGCAATCAGGAATACACCGGTAGGGGGGGGTGTGCATTACACCGGCCATTACACCGGCCATTCCCAGGAGGGCGAAGTTTTTCTCAGACAGGTACATGGTAAACGGGAAGAAATTAGAGGTATGGGCAAAAATAAAACCTGCAATACATCCCAGGAAGAGGCTTGGTGCAAATATACCGCCGCATCCTCCGGCTCCATTGGTGGCACTAGAGGCAAATACTTTGGTGAGCAGGATCAGGAAGAGGAATACCAATACTCCCCAGTAGGATTCGTCTACTCCGTAAAAGATACTTTTATCCATGATATGCTCAAACTGTCCGTTCAGCAGTGAGGTGATGGTATCATACCCTTCACCATAGAGTGGCGGGAAGATAAAGATCAGGAAGCTTAAGAGGATGGCACCGAAAAAGAATTTTTTCCAAAAGGTATTGAGGTACCGGAAAAGACTTTCGATCTTACTCATCACACGGGTAAAATAAAGGGATACCAGCCCACAGCAAATACCTAACAACAATACATAGGGAGTACGTTGTATTTCAAATACTTCTGTTTGTGAAAACTTAAACATAGCTTCCGTACCGGTAAAGATATAAGACATGGTAGCTGCTGTTACGGAGGTAATGAGCAGGGGTAATACGGAAGTCATCGTGAGGTCAAGCAGCAGTACTTCGATTACAAACACCAGGCCGGCAATAGGAGCTTTAAAGATACCTGCCACTGCACCTGCGGCACCACAGCCCACGAGCAGCATAAGGGTTTTCTGCTCCAGCCGGAACAGCCGACCAAGATTAGAACCGATAGCTGCGCCGGTAAGTACAATCGGAGCTTCTACCCCTACCGATCCGCCAAAGCCAATAGTTACCGAACTGGCTACTAACGACGACCAGGTATTGTGCGGCCGGATCCGGCTTTTACGCTGGGAGATGGCATAGAGGATTTTGGTTACTCCGTGGCTTATATCGTCTTTTACTACATATTTGACAAAGAATCCGGCCAGTAAAATACCGATCAGCGGATAAAGCAGGTAGAGGTAGTTTACGCCTGTTACATCAAAATCGCGGGTTAGCAGGTGCTGGATAAAATGAATTGTATTTTTCAGCAATATGGCAGCTGCCGAGGTACAGATCCCTACAATAAAGCTTATGATTAGCACAAAGTGCCGCTCCTGTATATGTTTTTTCCTCCAGATAAGCAGGGAGTAAAATTTTTTCTTAAGACTCATAATCAAATACCTTTTCCTGTAAGTACAGTTTTAATCGTATAAAATAAAATGGTAATATCTAACCTTAAAGACATATTTTCGTAATATAAAATATCGTAATCCAGCCGCTCGATCATTTTATCCACCTGGTCGGCATAACCGTATTTCACCATTCCCAGGGAGGTTATACCGGGCCGTACATTATGAAGCAGGTAATAATAAGGAGCTTTTTTCACGATCTGGTCAATAAAAAACTTTCTTTCCGGCCGCGGGCCTACAATCGACATATCTCCTTTCAGTACGTTCCAGAACTGCGGGAGTTCGTCTAACCTGTATTTCCGCATAGTCCTGCCAAAGGGTGTGATGCGGCTATCGTCTTCATTGACCAGTAAAGGTACTCCTTTTTCCGCATCTTCATACATTGTACGGAATTTATAGATAGTAAAAGGCTTTCCCAGGTAACCTATCCGTTCCTGCCTGAAAAAGACTGGTCCTTTTGAATCCTGTTTTACCCGCCAGGCTATATAGGCAAAGAGGGGCGACAGGAATATGAGTACAAAGACAGAAAGGACTTTGTCCATAAATAATTTTATATTACTTTCCGCATCGGAAAAATTGTTACCGGTCAGATCAACCAAGGGAGTACCGGTAAGTGTTTTTATTTTTATTTTTGCCAATGTGTCCATCCTGTCGGCCGATATCTTTATGGGACATTTATGATGGTAAAGAGTGTATAATATGTTAACCAGCTTATAGTTGTTGGAAGTTTCCAACGCAACCACCAGTTCATCTACCCGGAACCGGTTAACAATGTCCGGCAGGTCTTCCAAAGATCCTAACACGGGGTAAGAAATATTTTCCGGTATTTCTTCGCATTCTTCCTTTATTAATCCGGTTATTGTATATCCACTGTTAGACAGACTTGAAGCCACATGTATGGCTTTTTTGCCGGTTCCTATAACCAGTACATAGGTCAGTAGTTCGCGGTTCAATAGCTTTTTCAACGTACGTTGAGTAATAGCAATACGAGGTATATAAGTAAATACGAATTGCAACCCGAACAAGGTGAAGAATAACTGGTAATAAACAGAGATAGAAGGCAGAAGTGTTTTTAGTACCAGCACAAAAAATATAATCAGGGTTCCTGTAAGTGAAGTTATGAATGTAGATAATAACTCATTAAGCCTTGATTTGGCAAAAGGTTTATTGTAATACCCGGAAAAAAAATAGAGTACCAGCCAAAAGATGGGTATTAACAGCTGACCTTCCCAAACCGGACGATGGGACAGGAAAGATAGAAGTCCGTCAAATCCTTTATAAATAGCCACCTCATTATAGCGTACAACATTAAATAATAACCACGCCAGCGATGCTGCTAAAATGTCGGAGATCACATATTTTGCTGTCTGCCTGACTTTATTCATCTTTTTACCTGATTATCCGGAACACCCCTCCTGCCCCCAGTTTAATAATACCGGAGGGAGCCGCTTTATGCGTATCATCCTGACGGTATTGTACAATATAGTTGACCCCTGCTTTTATAGCTTCCGGTATTTCACTGAAAGTAACAGGTAAAGGTTCTCCGCTGACATTGGCGGAGGTCGAAACAATGGGCTTCCGGAAACGTTCACATAATTTCTGGGAAAACACTTCGGTAGTAACACGTATGCCTATACTCCCGTCGGCATCTATCAGGTTGGCAGCCAGGTTACGGGCTTCCGGGTAGATAATTGTTAAAGGTTTGTCCGTTACTTCAATCAGGTCGTAGGCAATATCAGGCACTTCGGTAGTATAGCCATTTAGTTTGGCTATACTATCAACCAATACCAGCATCGCTTTATTGTCTGTCCGTTGTTTGAGTTCGTAGATTTTCCGTACGGCTTCCTCATTGGTAGCGTCACAGCCAATTCCCCAGATCGTGTCGGTGGGATAAAGGATCAGTCCGCCTGCATGTAAAATTTCACAAGCTGCTTTAATGTCTTCTATCATCCTGATTTCAATAGTTTCACAAAAGTACAAATCATTCGGAGACTTCAAAAATATATAAAGAAAAAAGATTTCCCTTTACAGTATTGTTATTATCCATTTTTAATTTCTAACTTTACGGGATGAAATATATTGCATAAATAGTACATTATCCGAACTAATGTAGCAATATATCAGGAGACTGGGAAAAAGAAAAAATAATATATAATGACTAACAAATGGAATTTTCGAACCCCGACAGAAGAAGAACTAAAAAAGAGAGATGAGCTATCGGCCACACTAGGACTTAGTCCGGTGATAAGTCTTTTACTCGTTCAGAGAGGGGTCGCCTCTGTAGAAGAGGTAAAGAAGTTTTTTCGTCCCAGCCTGAATGACCTGCATGATCCGTTCCTGATACCGGATATGGATAAGGCAGTGAAGCGGTTGAATAAAGCGTTGGGAAATAAGGAAAAAATCCTTATTTATGGTGATTATGATGTGGATGGGACAACGGCAGTATCTTTGGTTTATAAATACCTGCGCCCCTACTCATCTACATTGGATTATTATATACCAGACCGTTACGATGAGGGATATGGTATTTCTTACAAAGGGATCGATTATGCCCATGAGAACGGCGTAACATTGATTATCTCGCTGGATTGCGGGATCAAAGCCATTGAAAAGATCGAATATGCCAAGGGTAAGGGTATTGATTTTATTATCTGCGACCACCATATGCCGGATGATACCCTTCCAGATGCGGTAGCTGTACTGGATGCTAAACGAACCGATTCTATTTATCCGTATGAACATCTTTCAGGATGTGGTATGGGCTTTAAATTTATGCAGGCCTTTGCACAAAGTAACGGATTTCCTTTTTCCGACCTGGAGAAGTTATTGGAATTGACAGCCGTTAGCATAGCTTCCGACATCGTACCCATTACGGGGGAGAACCGTATCCTGGCCTATTATGGATTAAAGCAGCTTAACAGCAACCCCAGCCATGGGCTGAAAGGGATTATTGACATCTGCGGATTAAACGGGAAAGAGATAACCATCAGCGATATTGTATTTAAAATTGGTCCGCGTATTAACGCTTCAGGGCGTATGATGAACGGGAAAGAGGCTGTAGATCTCTTGTTATCCAAAGATAGCAAGGATGCGCGGAAGAAGAGCAAAAGCATCAATCAATATAATGAAGAACGTCGCGAACTTGATAAAAAGATTACCGACGAGGCCAACGCGGTTATTGATGGCTTCCGGAATATGGAAGACCGGAAAGCAATCGTGGTGTATAACCGGGAATGGCACAAGGGAGTAATCGGTATTGTGGCTTCCCGCCTGACTGAAAAATATTACCGGCCGGCACTGGTGCTTACCAAGTCGGCCGAACTGATTACCGGCTCGGCCCGTTCGATCCCCGGCTTTGACATCTACCGGGCAATAGAGAACTGCCGTGACCTGCTGGAGAATTTCGGGGGCCATACCTATGCCGCCGGGTTGTCTTTAAGGGAAGAGAATCTCGAGGAGTTTACCCGCTGCTTTATGGAACAGGCAGCCGAAGAGATTATTCCGGAACAGATGACTCCCCAGATCGATGTGGATGTCGTACTCGACCTGAAAGAGATCACTCCTAAATTCATGAATGAGTTAAAGAAAATGAACCCATTTGGACCGGACAACCACAAGCCGGTATTCTGTTCATTGGGAGTAAAAGATTATGGTACCAGCAAGTTAGTAGGGAAAGAGCTGGAACATATCAAACTGGAAATGATCGACAATAACTCCAACATGCCTATCCATGGCATTGCTTTCGGCATGCACGAGCATAACGAACATATTAAGGAGATGAAGCCTTTTAATATCTGTTACACAATTGAGGAGAATACGTATAATGGTAATACGACCCTTCAATTGATAATCAAGGATATAAAGACTGAAAATATATGACTGGCCCAGGTGGATATCTACCATAAACTTTTACACACGTATTGGGGACATACTTCTTTCCGTCCCTTACAGGAAGATATCATCCATTCGGTATGTAGCGGAAAAGACACCTTAGAGTTAATGCCTACCGGCGGAGGGAAGTCTATTACTTTCCAGGTTCCGGCATTAGCAATGGAAGGGATATGTATTGTGGTGACCCCATTGATTGCCCTGATGAAAGACCAGGTGGATAACCTGCGCCGTACAGGTATCAAGGCTACGGCCGTATACTCAGGGATGACCCGGCAGGAGATCATTACCCAACTGGAAAATTGCATTTTTGGTGATTATAAGTTCCTGTATGTTTCGCCCGAACGATTGTCTACCAAAATATTTATTTCCAAGCTACAGGCTATGAAAGTGTGCCTGCTGGTAATAGACGAAAGCCATTGTATCTCCCAATGGGGGTATGATTTCCGTCCTTCTTATATGCGGATAGCAGAGGTACGCGACCTGCTTCCGGGAGTGCCCGTACTGGCGTTAACAGCAACTGCCACCCCGGAGGTGGTAAATGATATCCAGGAGCGCCTGCATTTCCGGGAAAAGAATGTATTTAAAAAGAGTTTTGTCCGCAAAAACATTGCTTATATCGTACGTCATACGGATGATAAACTGAATACATTGATCCATATCCTGGGTAGAGTGCCCGGTAGTGCGATTGTATATGTTAGAAACCGGAAACGGACTAAAGAAATAGCCACAGCCTTACAACAGGCAGGAATCTCTGCTAATTTTTTCCATGCCGGGTTAAACAGGGATGAAAAGGATGCCCGCCAGCATGCCTGGAAGAATAATCTTTGCCGTGTAATTGTGTCTACCAATGCCTTTGGAATGGGTATTGATAAACCTGATGTACGCCTGGTAGTACATATAGATATGCCCGGTTCTTTAGAGGAATACTACCAGGAGGCCGGAAGAGCCGGACGGGATGAACAAAAAGCATATGCCGTTGCTTTATGCTCAAATACGGATGTGAGCAAATTGAAGAAACGGCTGGCGGATGAGTTTCCGGACAAAGCGTTTATTTACCGGGTGTATGAGGCATTGGGTAACTATTACCAGATTGCCGTTGGATACGGGATGGATACGGTACATGATTTCTCCCTTATCGATTTTTGCTCTGCTTTTAAATTTTCACACCTGCAGGCGCATCATGCATTGAAAATACTGGAGCTTTCGGGTTATATAGAGTATACCGAGGAGCAGGAAAGCTCCTCCCGGCTGATGTTCAGGGCTACCCGCGATGAATTGTATAAGTACCTGAATCAGGATAAACAGACGGATGAACTGATCCAGACTGTGCTTCGTTCTTATACGGGACTGTTTGCCGACTATGTATATATCAATGAGGGATTATTATCTACCCGGACAGGATTAAGCAGGGAGGAGATTTACGACATCCTGATACGGCTTTCCAAATACCGGATCGTTAATTATATCCCACACAAGAAAACACCATTGGTTATTTATACCCGTACACGGGAGGAACAGCGCTACCTTACCATTCCCAGGTCTGCTTACGAGGAGCGGAAAGAGCGCTTCGAACAGCGTGTCGGCAAAGTTATCCAATATATTAATGAGAAAAACCTATGCCGCAGCCTAATGCTTATCACCTATTTCGGTGAGGAGAATGATGAGAATTGCGGATGTTGTGATTTTTGCCTTGCAAAGAATGAAACGGGACTTACCAACAGAGATTTTGATGCCATCCGGATAGCCTTACTGGAGGCACTGGCGGATGGCAAACAGGATGTACGCAAACTGGCTGAAATATTACCTTATCCTTCCGACAAATGTATTACTGTCATTCGCTATCTGGCCGATCAACAGGAAGAGTTCCGGCTGGAGGATGGGTATTTATCTCTTATCAATAAATAGTTTGTCGGATGCTCTTCATACATATTACATTTCCGGCTTTTATAAACCTTTTCTTTTTTAGTTGGTTAATAGAGTAAACTGATATAGAATGTAGTAATATACAGATAACAGTTAAATAGCTATTAATTAAAAGAAAAGAAATATGAATCATAAATATGCACTAGCCGGTGGAGCCGTGTTAGCAATTGGAACAGTACTGTTATTGAATTCCTGCAAAACAATTCCTAAAGGAGTTGAACCAGTACAAGGTTTCCAGAAAGAAAAGTATTTAGGTAAATGGTTTGAGATTGCACGACTGGATTACCGGTTTGAGCGGAATCTTAAGAATGTAACTGCTGATTATACACTTAATGAAGATGGAAGCATTAAAGTTGTAAACCGTGGTTATAATTATAAAAAGGAAAAAGTAGAGGAAGCTATTGGCAAAGCCAAGTTTGTGGATTCCCCAAACATAGGAAAACTGAAAGTTTCTTTCTTTGGTCCTTTCTATTCAGGGTATAATGTAATTGCCATTGATGAGGATTACAGGTATGTATTGGTAGCAGGGAAAAGTCACAGGTATCTTTGGTTGTTGTCACGCGAGACAACCATGTCTGAAGATGTAAAACAGGCATACTTGAAAAAAGCCCAGTCGTTGGGCTACGATATTACCCGGTTAACCTGGACAGAGCAGGATTGGTAAAATAAATGAGGCTGACCTTATCTTTTGGTCAGTCTCTTATTCTATTCTGTTATTCTGTTCCTGTTATAATACCCGGCTATCACTGTTTTATAGAGTATCAAACCTATCACAACCAATAATAATCCGGAAATGTAAGCTACGGTATAACTGCTCATACCGGCAATCTGCCCTCCGATCAATACTCCGATACAAATACCCAGATCCCACGAAATAAAGTAAGATGAGTTTGCTGCTCCCCGCTGATTATGGCGGCTTAAATTAATAAATATAGCCTGGAAAGCAGGGCATACATATCCATACGATATACCTAATAATACAGCAGATAAATAAAAGAAGGGTGCTGATTTTTAAAAAATAAAGATTGAATACCCCACAATCATCAGTAAAGTACCAATTAACACAGCTTCATTAAGTTTTCCCCTCTTCATCAATCTGGCAGATAACAGGCGCGACAAGACTATTCCACCAGCCATGGCAGCAAAGAAAAAGCCTGTTCCCGTAGTAAGCCCCACCTCCTCTACTCCATAGATTGCCACATAGGTAGTCAATATCCCATAACTGAAGGCCAGTAAGGTAAAGACAACAGCACAGGGCAATCCTTTTACCAGGAAGAAACGGTCGAACGAGATAACTTCCTTATTCTCCTTTTTCCGCACCGGAGCTTTAATCATCAACACACAACATATGCCCACAATACCGGAAACAAGCGAGGTTAGAAAGACATAATCATACCCTTTAAAAACATCCAGCAGGTAAAGGGAAACAACCGGGCCTACTGCCATAGCAATATTGGTAGATAGGGCATAATACCCGATTCCTTCGTTCCTGCGCGCAGCAGGCATAACATCGATGGCAACCGTTGAGTTCGAGATGGTTACTAATCCAAACGCCAGCCCATGCATTGCCCTTAATACAGCAAAACCAACACAGTGGTGGCCACTATATAGCCGGCAAACAGCGCTGTAAAAAGGGTATAGGTAGCAATCAGGAATATTTTCTTCGGAAAGGTGTCTACCAGATAACCGGCAAACGGACGGATTAACAAGGTAGTTATTGTATAGGAAGAGAGAATAATACCTATCAACGATTTACCGGCCTGGAACTGTTCGATCAGGTACATAGGCAAAATGGGTAACAGAAGATAAAAAGCGAAGAACAGCAGGAAGCTACTCATGAATGACCATATATACGAAGCCGTTACCAGCTTTATCGGTGTAGTAGTTTGTTTATTTTCTATATAGTTTATTAGTTTCTGAAAGCAGCATGATTGATTATATAAACTACTACCAACCAAACCCTGCTATATTTTTTACCGGATGAAACTGGTTGCTATTTTGTTTTCGAGATCCGGCTTTTCAATTTTTCCTTCTCCGTACTGGAGCAATTGCATCAACCAGGCCATATTCCTTCCGAGGATACGCATGATCTGTTTACCTTCTTCATCCTGCAACGCTTCCCCTGCTCTTCTACCGTGAATCACATTCCAGTAATTAGCTGCAGGAACCAGCATTTCAAAATAATTCAGATAGTGGTTTAACTCGTCTAAAGCGGCAATTCCCCCACTCCTTCTTACTGCGATGACAGCTGCACCTACTTTATAACGTAAAGCACCCGGCCTGCGGCTCAGTACATATCCGGCACGGTCGAGAAAGGATTTCATGCTTCCATTGATACCTGCAAAATAGACCGGAGATCCCAGGATGATTCCATCAGCCTTTTTCATTTTACTGATCCAGTCGTTTACCGGGTCGTTATCGAAAACGCATCTGTCTTTCTCATGCTTCATACACCAGTTACAGGCAATACAGCCCCGGATCTCTTTTTTACCGATACTGACGATTTCCACTTCTATACCTTTTGCTTCCAGCTCTTGTGCTACGATCTCTATAGCATGGTATGTATTCCCTTTTTTCCGTGGGCTACCATTGAATGCAATTACTTTCATATATACTTGTCTCTTATATAATAAGGAATAAAACAGGCGGCAGGTTCATTCGGTTCGGATAAAACAGGCTTATTTATCCGTAACATTCCTGCGCATACTGAATTCACATCCACAATATGTTTGGTTATAAAAACCATGCGCTGCCAGCAGTATGCGCCTGCGTTCGCTCAATCCGTCTTTGCGCCAGTTCTTTTCCCAGAATGTTGTCCCTTCATATTGCGTGGCTGCCCAATGTCCGGCACGGGCTATCTGTTCCAGGCTTTTCCAGCGGGAAGATGCCAACGTGGTAGCAAACTGTTTATAACCCAGGCGTTGCGTCATTTCTGCAGTTGCAAGCATGCGCATTTTAAAACATTCAAAACAGCGGTTCCCACGTTCTGGTTCCTTTTCCATTCCTGCTACACATCCTAACCATCCTGCATGATCGTAATCACCATCTATTATCTCCAGCCCCAATGATTCCGCATACCGGGTACACTCCGACTTACGGATCATGTATTCCTCCTGTGGATAGATATTAGGATTGAAATAAAAGAGCATGGGCCGTATACCTTTGTTCACCAACCATTCGATAATGGCTGCCGAACACGGGGCACAACAGGTATGGAGCAGTAACATAGGGATTCCAGAAATTTTGTTCAAAGATACATCTTTTCCCGGAAAGGAGTACTTTTCAGAAATGGATTATAATTGTACAGAACCACCCTTTTTTCTTTCAGGGATTGCTGTACGTCGACCAACCGTTGGTTACGGCTTCCCCGGAATAAAAGTCCTTCACTCTTTTGTGCTTGTACAAAACGGCCATCTACCAGTACATCCAGATAAGGAAGCAGGGCGGTTCGTTCCGGATGCTTCAGGATCGCCTCGAAAGTAAATCCGGTATAACACCAGATTGTTTTATGGCTGTGTTGTTTGATCTGCCGGGCCAGGGAAGTAAAGGCGGCCGGCCGGAAAAGCGGATCGCCGCCTGAGAAGGTGACATTAGCAAAATCGTCGGCCAGTATCTTTTGCAATACGGTCTCTACCGGCATCCATGTCCCTTTATCCATATCCCATGAGCCGGGATTATGACAACCCTGGCAACGGTGGGAACAACCGGCAGCATAAATGGCTGTCCGGAATTCCGGCCCGTCTACTGTTGTGTCTTCAATTATGTCTAAAATGGAAAGTTGCATATTTATTGATGGATCACACGATCATTCAGTTCAGAAAGTTTTGCATTATTCCAGCGGTCTGTTGTGCCCACCAGATAGCCGGTAATCCGTTGCAGCTTATTCAGGTGGTCACTGCCACACGCAGGGCATACTTCCATGTTATTTTCTGCATTCTCAAATCCACAGTCCAGGCAGCGGTTGCGGTTATGATTGACCGATCCGTACCCGATATTGTATTTGTCCATCATATCCACGACCTGCATAATGGCTTCGGGGTTGTGGGTAGCATCGCCGTCTATTTCTACATAGAAGATATGCCCGCCACGGGTAAGGTCGTGATAAGGAGCTTCTGTTTCTGCTTTATGGCGTGCACTGCATTTATAATATACAGGTACATGATTTGAGTTAGTATAATATTCACGGTCGGTTATACCCGTCACGGTCGGTTATACCCGGGATCAAACCAAATACATGCCGGTCTCTTGCGGTGAATTTACCGGCCAAGCCTTCTGCGGGTGTAGCCAGTACACTATAGTTATGCTGGTATTGTTCGGCAAACTGATTGACACGATCGCGCATGTAAGTCACAATACGAAGTCCCAACTGCTGCGAAGCTGCATCTTCACCATGGTGTTTACCACGCAAGGCAACCAGGCATTCTGCCAGGCCAATAAAACCGATACCCAATGTACCCTGGTTGATCACCGGGGCAATGGTATCACCGGCTTTCAGCTTTTCACTTCCCAACCACAGGGCAGACATTAACAGCGGGAATTGTTTGGCAAAAGCTGTCTTCTGGAATTCCATCCGTTCATGTAGCTGTTCGGCTGCAACTTCCAGTACCCTATCCAGTTTGGCAAAGAAAAGCGCTATTCTCTGTTCTTCATCTTCCACCTTCATACACTCGATAGCCAGCCGTACCACGTTTATGGTAGAGAAAGAAATATTCCCACGGCCAATAGAGGTTTTAGGTCCGAAACGATTCTCGAACACCCTTGTACGGCATCCCATAGTCGCAACCTCATGCTGGTAGCGCAATGGATCATCTGCTCTCCAATCTTCATGTCTATTGAAGGTAGCATCCAGGTTCAGGAAGTTCGGGAAGAAACGGCGTGCACTTACTTTTGCTGCCAGTTGGTAGAGGTCATAATTAGGATCTTCCGGCAGGTAGCTTACTCCTCTTTTCTTTTTCCATATCTGGATCGGGAAAATAGCGGTTTCACCATTTCCCACGCCACGGTAGGTGCTATTCAATAATTCACGGATAATACATCTTCCCTCCGGAGAGATATCCGTACCGTAATTGATAGAGCTGAATACAACCTGGTTGCCTCCACGCGAGTGGATGGTATTCATATTATGGATAAAAGCTTCCATCGACTGGTGCACACGGCTTACTGTCTGGTTAATTGCATGCTGGATGATCCGTTCATTACCGGTCAGGTCGCCCAGTGACTTTGTTACATAATCGGCTATCTCCACCTGGTATAAAGAAGAGTAATTAGCTCCGTTGATCTCTTCCAACACTTTCAACTCTTCGATAAAGCTGGTCCTGACATAAGGAGCGAGGTAGAAATCGAATGCAGGGATCGCTTGTCCGCCATGTATTTCATTTTGTGCTGTTTCCAAAGATATACATCCCAGGATACTGGCAGTCTCAATCCGTTTGGCCGGCCGCGATTCGCCATGTCCGGCAGAAAAGCCGTTTTTCAGGATCCGGTCTAACGGATGCTGTACACAGGTAAGGCTTTTGGTAGGATAATAATCTTTATCATGTATATGTAAATAGTTATCGGCTACTGCCTGCTTTACCTCTTCGCTTAACAGGTAATCATCCACAAACGGTTTTGTTGTTTCGCTTGAGAACTTCATCATCATTCCTGCCGGCATATCGGCGTTCATATTCGCATTCTCACGCGTAATATCGTTAGACTTGATATTAATAATCTCCAGGAACATATCCCATGTTTTCGCTTTCCGGGCAATGCTTCTCTGGTTGCGGTAGGCAATGTACTTTTGAGCCACATCTTTACGGCTACTGTTCATCAGTTCAAGTTCAACGGCATCCTGTATGGCTTCAACCGTCATTTGGGAGTCACCCCGGAAGGCAACATGGTCTGTGATTTGCCGGATTAGCTGCATATCTTCCCCTTTCTCTGTGTGGAGCATTGCTTTACGGATCGCTGTCGCTATTTTTTCTTCATTAAAACCGACTACCCGTCCGTCTCTTTTCAGCACTGTTTGTATCATAGTTGTATTATATTTTTAGCTGTGCAAATATAGTCATGCTTATTAGAGATTAACACTTTTGGAAAACTTTTGTCTAGTTAAATTATGTTACATAACTATTTGTCAATAAGTTAAAAATATTTTTAGAAAACTTCAGAAAAGAACTTCAAAAAAAGTTTTTCAAAACAGCAAACGATGCATAAATAAAGGTTTTCTCTTCAAAGGTACATCCAGAAAGGAAAGAGAGCCAAAAAATTTCTTTTTTGGCTCTTTGATAGCCGTAAAAATGATAGGTCTCCCACCCTATTAAAACAATCTTTTATTATCTTTGCACCCCATTTTAATAAAGAATATGAGTTTAAACAGACCCAACGAAGCAACCCAGGCATTTGCCGCAGCCGGAATCTACAAAAGTAGTTTACCTTTACAAAAATTAGCCCTGCTGAGTATATTGGGAGGAGCCTTTATCGCATTTGGCGGTTTATTATCGGTATATGTAAGCGGCGGTATGCCCGAAGTCCTGGCAACCAATCCTGGTTTGGTAAAACTAACCGCAGGCCTTTTATTCCCCGTAGGGCTGTTTATGGTATCACTGACAGGCGCAGACCTGTTCACCAGTGATTGTACGGCTTTTACATTACCGTTGTTACAAAAGGAACTTCCTGTTAAACGATTTGCCTTTTTGCTGCTCTTTTCCTATCTTTTCAACTTTATCGGTGCGCAAATAGTTGCAGGGCCACTGGCTGCCGGTTCAGGGCTTTTCTCTTCCCATCCGTTTCAGGATTACCTGCATTATTATGCGGGTGCTAAAGTATATCAGGATTTCTGGACAGTGCTGGTAAAAGGCATAGGAGCTAACTGGCTGGTATGTCTTGCCATGTGGATGGGATATATTGCCAAAGATGTAATAGGCAAATGGGTGGGGATCAGTATACCGGTTGCGCTTTTCGTAACATTAGGCTATGAACACTCGATTGCCAATATGTTTTTTATTCCTGCTGCTATCTATTCGGGAGCAACTGTTACATGGCCGGAGTTTTTAGTCAATAACCTGTTACCTGCTACCATAGGCAACCTGATCGGGGGAGCTTGTCTGGTAGGAGGTGTATATTGGTACTTACATTTGAAGAAATAATAAAAGACTTCTCTTTTAAAGATTATATCATATAAAAACGAGGTTGTCTCAAAACTATACTTTGCAGAAAAGTAAATGAACAACGTGTTCCTGAACTTGATCCGGGATCGCAAAAGAACAGTCGTGTATCTATCTTTTTGTAATCTATACCGTCTGTTCCTATGCGGTCCCCGCCTGCACGGGGAACTAATCAGGACTTTTAAGACAACCTCGTTTTCATGTAAGCTATTCAAGGGACTTTCCTGCAAAAAGTGGGACGTTTTTCTCAAAAAGTCCTGTGTTTACAGAAAAACGTAGGACTTTTCCCAGCAAAAGCCGGAATATAAAAAATCCGTTATTATAGCTAATCAATAGGTGATTTTACATCTGATAAAAATAGCTGCGTGGCAACCCCGGTCCGTAAATATATCCGGAATCACGATCCTCATCCCGGTCAAAGTCTTTCTGGTATGAATTGAATATATTCTGAATACCGCCATTTACCTGTAAAGTGATAGCTTTGGTTAAGGGGAAATCATATGCCAGTTTCAGATTCAGATCAAAGAACTGCGGTGTTTTTTCCTCACGGTCTTCGAGAATGTATCCGGCAAAGTGCTGAACAAGCATGCTACCGGTATAGGTACCTATAAGGGATGCACTCAAGCGTTTTACCGGAGTAAAAGTAGAAGTAAAATAGCCATAGGTATCCGGCGAACGGAACATCTTCTTTTGTGGTGCCAGGTTTTCATTTTCACTCCGGTGCCAGGTTTTCATTTTCACTCCATTCTTCCGCCTCTTTATACCGGCTGCTTTGGATAGTTGCTCCGGCCTGGAACTGCATCCATGAATAAGCCAGTTTAGCTTCCAGGTTAATACCCATTACCCGTGCACCTTTTCCGTTACGGCGTTCCAACAGGAGGTTGTTCTGATTATCACGCCCCATTTCCTCCAGAATAAATACATTCCGAAGGTCTGTATAGAATCCTTCCACCAAGAAGTTAGTCTGAACAGCACCGAAACGATGGTAGTAATCCATCGAAGCACTTAAACTCTGTGAATTTTCTTCTTTCAGGTCATCGGCCAGTCCTATAATAGCCACATCTCCTCCTACAGCTGTTACATGCAAATCTTCATCAAAAGCCTGGGGAGCCCGGAAGCCGCTCGAATACGACAAACGTAAATTTATATCTTCCCTAGGGTTAAAACGTATATTGGCCCTCGGACTAAAGATTGCCCTGTTGACCAGGTTATGTTTATCCATACGTACACCTGCCAGGAAGCTCCATTTTGTGTTTCTCCATTCATTCTGTAGGAAAACGCTACCGATATGTACTGTTTGGGCGATTGCACGGTTATAACCAATCATTTCATCCTGTAGATTGTCGTAATTGTATTCAGTCCCTCCGGTAAATTCTGCCGGCATAAAGAGGCACTGGTCCCATTCATAGGAATACTGTGTACCTCCGACAAAAGTCATATCGGTGGTATGACCATATGCATCGGGGTCCATACCGGCCCCGTAATAGCTATCCCGTTTGGTATGTTGTGCCGAACTATAGATATTTACACGATGTTTATAGTCTTTGGTAAAGACATCGTATTTCACCCCTCCACCATTAATAATGTGGTCGGTCTGTTCAGTAATATAAGTTTCATGCGGCGGACGGTCCAACTGGTCACCTCCGCGGCGGAACTCCGTAAGGTTATGATATTCGAGTGTCAGTTTAGAGTAGGAGCTTGTTTTCAGGTAAGAACGGAAACCCAAAGTTTTTGTACTCAAACGTCCCAGTTCAGAGAAACCATCTCCATCGTAGTCATAAGCTGAACGGTAACGGGTCTGTCCGAAAATATAAATACCGGCTTTGTTATCGTCAGTAACCAAAGAGGCGTTTAGTGTGGTATTATTGTCCGCACTGCTACCACCTACCATCATTAAAGAATGGGCTAGCTGGGCTGAATTACGTAAAGGCTCTTTGGTGATAATATTGACGGTTCCTGCAATAGCAGACGAACCAAATAATGCCGAACCGCCGCCCCGCATAATTTCTACCCGTTCAATCATATTAGCCGGGATCTGCTCCAGTCCGTATACACCTGTCAGTGCACTGAATATCGGACGGCTATCTACCAGTATCTGTGTATAAGGACCTTCCAGTCCGTTGATACGAACCTGCTGGAAACCACAGTTCTGACAATTATTCTCTACCCGTACACCCGGCTGGAAGTTCAGTCCGCCCGCCAGGGAAGTTGCATTTGTCACTTCAAAAGTACGTTCATCCAGTACATTTACCAACGACGGGGCCATCCGTCGGGTCGTTTCGTTACGGTTGGCAGAAACCACTATTCCATCCAAAGAGATCGCATCCTCTTCGGCATCAAAGTTTATTTCAATTGTTTTCCCTTTCTTTAGCGTAACTTGCCACTCAATCGTTTTATAACCGATCGATTTCATTACTAAAGTAAATTTGCCTTCGGGAAGGTTGCGCAGGTAATAATGTCCGGTTGCGTCGGTGGAAGTTCCGTGGGTAGTTCCCTGCAGGAAGATATTAATAAATGGCAAATGTTCGCCGGTTCTTTTATCTAAGACATGCCCGACAATATTGGCGTCGGACGAGTTAAGGTTATTATCGTCAGCCCACACTGTAGTACATACAAAGCATACGCTGAGAATGAGAAGATATAATTTATTCATTTTGTTTTTAAATTGGTTGGGTTTAATATGGGTTATGAAAAATTGCTTCCTGATAAAAGAAAGCATTCCGGAACACAATATTAAACTTCTGCCGGAGGAGCACAGAGGGATAGGTCGCCAGGGAGGATATTCGGAAGATCGCATGTCACCAGTTCCTGTTTCAGAAAAGCTATAGGTGTTGAATAACAGTCCAGTACAAAAGACTGTACTGCGCCATCCTGAATAGTTATATCTGAAAGTATCTGGTAGAAGTAAATCTCCTTTATCGAAGAATGTTCATGGCAAGTATCATCTTCATTGATGAGACGAAAGAGATGTGAGTGTACAAAAGTAGTACCATGCTCCGTATGAGCATGCATAAAAAAGGTAACAATACTGTAATAGGTAACAAACAGTATTGGTAACATCCATTTTGCACTACCGGTTATTTTTTTTGCTCACTCTCCTGCCAGGTTCAATTATATAAACGGATGCAAAGTTATAAAAACGTTTACTATATGCAAGTTTTTTAACGCTTGTACGTTAAAAGATTATTTGTTTTGTACCTGTATTACAAGTTCTTTCAGCGTCCGGGCCGCTTTTTCAGGATCGGGTGCCGACATGATAGCCGAGACCACAGCAATACCATCTGCACCCGAAGTGATAATTCCGGCCACATTTTGTTCATTGATCCCACCAATGCCTACACTGGGATGATGGCAGATCCGGCTGATTTCCCTTATTCCTTCCAATCCCAAAGCCGGCGCCGTATCTGTTTTGGTAGGCGTATGGAATACTGGCGAAATACCAATATAATCTACATCCAGTTTATCTGCTTTCCGAGCATCTTCTACACTTTCTACCGAGAGACCTATAATTTTATTTTTTCCCAATAAGCGACGTGCCACTTCATAAGGTAAATCCTGCTGGCCGATATGTAATCCTTCCGCGTTACAGGCCAATGCTATATCCAGCCGGTCATTTATAATCAGGGGAACCCGGTAGGCAGATAAACATTTTTTCAAAGCCATTGCCAGTTGGTAGAACTCATAACTGGAAGCGCTCTTTTCCCGTAGCTGCACCATCGTAACTCCCCCTTTCACGGCCTGCGCCACTACCGTTTCCAAAGGGCGGCCTAATAATAACCCGCTGTCCGTTACCAGATACAATGCTAAATCAGAACGTTTCATCCATTATAAGATAAGGTACTTACGAATAATATCATTATTGAGTTTGTAGAGTTCATCCAGAAAAATCACCTGCATACTGCCGGTTCCTTCCGCTTTCGAAGCCGCCAGTTCGCCGGCTATCCCCATAACAGCCATACCATGCAGGGCTGCTTCAAACGGATCATCGTTCACTGCCGCAAAGGCTGCTACAATAGCGGTAGCGGTACAACCCAGGCCGGTTACCTTTTCCATTAACGGGCTACCGTTTTTTACTGTCCCGGTTTTCGTTCCGTCGGTGATATAGTCGGTGGGGCCACTTATAGTCACAATCGCTCCGGTTTGTTGTGCCAGTTGTATGGCACAACCCAATGCAGTGTCGGCAGATTGTGTATTGTCCACTCCTTTAGTCTGTACGGCCGAATCACATAAGGCCATAATTTCAGAGGCATTTCCACGGATAATCGTCGGACTACAGGCCTCTATCAATTCTTTACAGGTACTGGTACGATAGACGGTTGCTCCCGCCCCTACCGGATCAAAAACAATCGGTTTGTCCAGTTCGGAGGCTGTTTCACCGGCTATACGCATTGCTTCTACTTGTGCGTGGTCTAATGTTCCGATATTCAATACGAGAGCTGAAGCAATCGAAGCCATTTCGGCCACCTCTTCTACTGTATGTGCCATTACCGGAGATGCTCCGATAGCCAGCAAGGCATTGGCGGTGTTGTTCATTACCACATAATTGGTTATATTGTGTATAAGGGGTGAGTTTTGACGGATGGCCGCCAGGTCGCGTTCCAATGATTCTATCTTTATCATATTATCCTGTATTATTAGTTTCTTTTTTATAGAACAAACAAACCGCTTGAAGAGATAGCTTATTGAACTATTTCTTTTTCCTGCGGTATGCAAATGTACATAAATCCCGGATTAGTTCCTATATGAACAACCGGCTTAAGTACACCAATAGGTGCCTGATCTAGCCTTCCAACAATTGTATATATTCATACAACTTCTGGTAAAAAGGATGGTGGGATAAAGTAGCGGCATCTCCCAGGATAATGAGTTTCATACGGGCACGGGTAATCGCTACGTTCATCCGGTGCAGGTCGTTAAGGAAGCCTATTTTACCGGCATCGTTACTTCGTACCAGGCTGATCATAATTACATCCCGCTCCTGTCCCTGAAACCCGTCCACAGTATGTACCGTAATCAGTTTGCGGTAGGGTTTGAAGAAAGCATTCCGTTTGACCAGGCGACGGATATAGTGTATCTGTGCTTTATAAGGAGAGATCAGGCCAAAGTCAATATGTTCTTCCAGCACACGCTCCCGCCCGATCTTTTCTATATATTGTTGTAATTTAGCAACCAGCAATTCCGCTTCTTCTTTATTTACCCGGCTCATGGTATCGGGATGAGTGTCTTCGGTAAATGTTTCGCCGGAGGTATCTACCCATTCAATAGCCCGGTCCCACTGCAATATCCCCCGATACTGTACTTCGGGAGCTGCTTCGAGTTTACCCTGGTAAAACCACCTGGAAGGGAAGTTCATAATATCCTGGTGCATCCGGTATTGCATCCGTAACAGACTTATAGCCTGCGGATGCAGCTCTGCCAGTTTCTGTAACAACGTCTGGTCTAATCCTCCCCGGGCAGCTTCTATACATTTGATGGTAGGAGGTAGCTGGCAATGATCGCCGGCCAGAATTACCCGGTCGGCCCGTTCAATAGCGATCCAGCAGGCTGCTTCGAGTGCCTGTGCTGCTTCATCTATAAAAAGAGAAGTAAAATGATGGTTTATTAGTATCTTTCCGGCCGATCCTACTAACGTACAGGCTACGACTCTGGCCTCATTAAATAAGTCCGAATCGATTTTGACTTCCAGCTCCGTAGTCCGGAAACGCAAACGCGACATCCGGTTACGCATCGTTTTCCGTTCGTCATAATTTTTTTCCGCATACTCCCCTGCAGAGAACGAATGGTTTTGCGGATATTCCATAATTCCGGATAATCAGGATGGGCTTCAAAACGCCGTTCGTAGGTAAACGAGAGTATTTTATCATTTACCCGGGTGGGATTACCGATACGTAACACCTGAATACCACGGTCTACGAGTTTCTCCGATATCCAGTCTACCGCCATATTGCTCTGTGCACAGACCAGTACCTGGTTTTCCCGGTGGAGCGTTTTATAAATAGCCTCTACCAGTGTAGTGGTTTTACCTGTACCGGGAGGGCCATGTACTACGGAGACATCTTTTGCAGCCAATGCCCTGTTTACGGCTGATTCCTGCGACGGGTTAAGCCAGGGGAAACGTACCGGAAAAAGCTGCCGTTCCTCCGGTTTACTTTTACCCAATAAAGTATCCCGCAGATAAGCCAGCCTGTTACCTTTGGCACGCATAACCGATTGCAGGGTAGCAAACATGGTCTTATAACTGGTTTCATCAAAAAAGAGTTGCACACCCGGACGTTTGAGTTGTAATAGTTCCGTCAGCGATTCACTGTTAGGCATCACTACCACCATACGGCTCTCTTCCACATAGCTGATCGTACCCGAAAAATTAAGGTAACAGATGCGTTCCCCCTCTCCCATCTCAAAAAAGCATACCGGCCGGCCATGTTCAAACGCATGTTCGGTATCCCGCTCTTCCGTGCGCTCCAACTCTACGACCAGTTGATCCAGGGAGTTGTAATAGGTACGGCCGGCCGTTACCGGATACCAGCAGATTCCCTGTTGCTGTTTCTTCCATATGCCCAGCCGTTCGGTTTGCGACCGGAACAGCTCTTTCTCATATTCATATTCTTTTTGTAAGAGATCATACTGGAGTTGCAGTTGTTTGAGGGGTGTATTTATATCTTTTGAGACCATTTTTCCGGATATTCGGATACAAATGTACAATAAATATATGTACCTTTGGTCTCTCTATGAAATAAAACTTCTTTACCATGGAACTCAACTTACAGAATGATATCATCCGCCTGATCCGCCGGGAAGTTATTCCGGCTATTGGCTGTACCGAACCGGTCGCTGTTGCATTAGCTGCCGCCAAAACTGCCGAACTACTGGAATCACCCCCTCTCAAAACAGATGTATACCTGAGTGCAAACATCCTTAAGAATGCAATGGGGGTAGGCATACTGGGAACTGGTATGGTTGGCCTTCCGATAGCCATTGCACTTGGGCTGGTGATTGGCAAACCTGCATATGGTCTGGAAGTATTGCGTGACCTTACTGCCGGAGGTTTGGAAAAAGCCAAGCAGTTGGTGGCTTCCGGCTCAATAGCTATCCATCTGAAAGAGGGGGTAGATAAACTATATATAGAGGTATGCTGCACAGGAGATGCCGGCACTGCCCGCTCGGTTATTTGCCGGGAGCACACTCGGTTTATCCTGCTTGAAAAGAATAAAGAGATCCTGTTGGATTTGCGGGAGGAAACCACCTGTGAAGAACAAACAAATAGTTGGCAACCGCCCAGACTTTCTTTCTGCCAGGTATACGACTTTGCGATGGAAACTCCTGCTGAAACGTTGAAGTTTATCCTGGAAACCGCCGAACTAAATAAAAAAGCCGCCCTGGCTTCCCTGGAAAATAACTATGGACACTGTGTTTGCAAAACAGTTAGTGGTAAGTATGGCCGCAAATACATGGGCGACTCTGCCTTTACCCATATGCTCACGATGACAGCTGCGGCTTGCGATGCCCGGATGGATGGTGCCATGATCCCGGTAATGAGTAATTCAGGAAGTGGTAGCCAGGAAATTGCAGCTATCTTGCCGGTTTTATCATTTGCCGAAGATATCGGGTGTACGGAGGAACAATTAATCCGCTCGCTTATCCTGAGCCACCTGTTGGTTATTTATATTAAACAAAGTCTGGGCCGTCTTTCTGCCTTATGTGGTTGTGTAGTGGCTGCTACAGGCGCCAGTTGTGGGATTACCTACCTGATGGGGGGGAACTAAAACGCAGCTTTCGTACGCAATTAAAAATATGATTGCCAACCTGACCGGAATGATATGCGACGGAGCCAAACCCAGTTGTTCCATGAAGGTGTCGAGCGGAGTTTCCACCGCCATGCTTTCCGCCCTGATGGCAATGGAAAATAAAGTTGTATCAGCAGTGGAAGGCATTATTGATGAAGATGTAGATCAGTCGATCATTAACCTGACCACCATTGGTTCTGTGGGTATGGAAGCCACGGACAAACTGGTATTGGATATTATGACCGGAAAGAAATAGACTTTTCTACCATGTTACTATGTATGCACTCCTTAGCAGTGATAAAATAATAAAGGCAGACGATAATCGCCTGCCTTTCCCTACTTTATGTGAATCAAAAGATTATTTAAGATCTGTTCCTTCATCGAATATTTTCCAACCGGAAACTTCTACAGTCACTATAATTTCAGCATTTCCATCCGGATCAATGGGAGGGTCAACCGGCCCCGGCGGATCGATTGGACCGGGAGGTTCAGGAGGGTCAATCGTTCCCGGCGGATCAATTACATTCGGGTTCTCTTCTTCTGCCTCTTTGGGTGTACCATATCCCAGTGTCCTGATCTCATAGATACTTACCCTGTAAATCGCATTCTGGAGGATTTTATATATGTTTGCTGTATCTGTAGTCCGGGTTACATCAATTCTTCAGTAGCGATCCACCTTATTTTCCATATTGTCGCCATCATAGAGTGTACCCTGCACAATCATTGCATAGATCGTACCGGAATTATATCCTTTCACATTCCCTTCAAGCTGTAAAGGAGAATTTTCGTAAAGGTAAACACTTTCATTATTGGAAAGCAGGTTATTACCACTATACGCCTGTACCAGGTTACCCTCTTCATCATATATGGAAGAGATGTAGCTGGCAGTATTATTTCCTATTGTCCATACCGCAGGATTCCAGCGTTCAAGCTGTTCGGCTACTCCATAGTTCGGAAATACGAACGACTGATCCAGGCCATTAATCACATAATAACCATTCAGGGTAAACTGAATCTCCCCGGTAATTGTACCTCCCAACCATTCGGTAAGGTCGTCCTGGTCGTTCTGGCTAAGGGTTACTTTCACCCCACTGGCAGGAGTGGTAGGGGCATTAAACCGGGCATATAAACGGTCTACCGCCACACGGATAAAGGCCAGTTCATCACCGGAAACAGTGAGCCCGGTGTATTCGCCCGCCATAGGAAGACCACCTGCCGGTACCTGGAGCGGGTTGGGGATGGAGGCATTATAAAGTGCTTTCTTGACATCCGGAAGTTCCACTCCATTTAAATTTCCTAATTGCATGTTAACAGCTACCAGTACAGTCTTATTACTCCCTCCAGTTACATGGAAAGTGTAGTCGCTGGCAGCTTCATCAAACCGGATATACCCATTATAACGGTCGCGGGTGCCATCTGCATCAAATACATAAAATTCTACTTCACGGATCGTTCTTTCTGCTTCTGTTCCGGCATCACTACCGTCGCTGCTCCGTGTACCCTGGCTGCTGTTTAACCAGACCGTAAGCGAAGCTCTACCTCCACCCCCCCCTCCCGGCGTGTCAACACCCTCCAATACATCCTTTTTACACGATGAAAAGAGCATGGTAATAGCAAAAACAAAAGTCAGAAACTTTGTTACTTTCATACCTTTCTTTCTATATTTCGTTTATTTAATAAATAACATAACTATAAAGGAAAATATACCTCTCCCAACCGAGTGCAAAAATATTACATTTCATCCAATCATTTTTACACAATTATTATTCATTCATAAACGATTGGCCACAAAAGAGAACAAATTCAAAAGTATCGGTTTAACAGGATAAATATAATAGAAAAGGCAGACTATCAACAGTCTGCCTCATTAGCCATCCGGGTAAAACAGTTCTTTATCCCTAGGGTACCTATTTATATTTTGCGCCAATTCCCGGTCAATATTCTTCCCTGCAGATCATAAATCTCTAATCTTCCAGATAATAATCTACCGTAGTAACCACCCGGATGGTTTTAATATAGGGAGTATTAGGGTCGCGGTCGCTAATGGTAAACTGTCCCTGGTTAGCACGTTTGATCTTACCTAGCTTACTATTGGAATCGATGGCAAACTTTTCGGCAGCATTGCGGGCATTTTTAGTGGCCTCTTCGATCATTTGAGGCCTTACGTCGTTGAGGCGGGTAAAGTCGTACGAATATTATACCGGTAATCACCGGATGTGATAGCGATACCCTGTTTGAGCAGTTCATTCTGTCCGGCAATGATGACCCTGACCTTATCTACATCATCGGAGGTTACAGTGATCACCGAGGTTATATTATAACGGTAAGGTATATTACCGGGCTGGTAGCGCTCAGCCTGCAGGTCGATGATCTCAGGAGCATTGACTATTATTTCCTGATCGGTTACATTTTTTGACTGCAAGAAGGTAAGGATCGCTTCATTTTTGGTATTAATGTTGTTATAAAGAGTACCCAGATCGTTACCAATGTCTTTAAATATCAATGGCCAGGTGATTTTATCAGCAGGCAACTGAAGTTCAGCCAACCCTTTCACACTAACCACACGTTCTTTGTCTCTAAAAGAGACGATACCACTCCGAAGCGTGAGCCCCAACATAATAAGACCTATAGCAAGTAAAGCTGCTTCAACGATACGATTTTTCATAGTAATTTTATTCAGGAGTTATACATTTACAAATGTAACTACTTTCCTTTCAATTTTTTCATAAAAGACCGGAAGGCCGGTTGAAAATCTTTAAAAAGTTCGGAATCCCTGTTTTTGATCATCACTCCGCTGAATAGTTTAAGGCCAATTGCAAATTCTACAGCCTGTTGCTTATCTTCAAAATGGGTGCTTTCCTGTAAGAAGGAGATGATCCTGAAAATATCATCATGACTTTCAAAGTCAAACTCCAATGGTTCAGGTAGTTCTTTATTACTATTCTTATCTTCTGCCAGACTGAACCGGATATGGTACTTATTGTTTTTACTTTCCATATTATGTTTTATTGAATGGTTATTTCTTTGTAAATATAACAAAATAAAAACTTACAGCTTCCTTATTTTCATGTTGGCTGGACCCATTTTTTACATCTTATTTAAAACTGGAAATAGATAAACGGCTGTACCCCTGCACTTTTAAACTGAACCACTACGAAAATTGCAAGAATCAACATCAGGGCCTGCACCACAAGAGGCGACCGGGTAACTACCTGCTGCAATCCATTCTCAACCTTGCGGGGCATAAAATGGAAGATATATCCTATCACCATCAGTATAAATACACCTTTATAACCTACAACTACACCCTTATAACCTACAACAAACTGCAGGAAAACTTCCGGGTGGAAGTTGGTAAATATCTGGGTTAACATCTCTCCTATCACCTGCATAGAGCCTGCCCGGAAAAGAATCCAGCCTAAACAAACCAGATGGAAAGTAAATAAGATCCCTAATACGCGGCGGAAAGGATTCATTTCACTACCCAAAGGTTTAAAACTACTAAAATGAGCCATGATAAATTTATGGATAGCCAGCGCTGTGCCATGTAAGGCACCCCACAATACAAAACTCATGGAAGCACCGTGCCACAACCCACCCAATAACATAGTAATAAGCAGGTTTAGGTAGGTACGTACTCTTCCTTTGCGGTTTCCTCCCAAAGAAATATAAAGATAATCTTTCAGCCACGAAGAAAGGGAGATATGCCATCGCCGCCAGAACTCCGTGATAGTTGCCGATTGGTATGGTGAATCAAAGTTTATATTAAAACGGTATCCTAATAATAAAGCAATCCCGATAGCCGTATCCGAATAACCGGAGAAATCACAATAGATCTGCAACGCATACCCATATACACCCAACAGGTTCTCAACACCGGTATAAAGTAAAGGAGCATCAAAGATACGGTCTACGAAATTAAGGCTTATATAATCGGATATGACCGACTTCTTAAACAATCCGCATAGGATCAGGAATAATCCTTCACTGAACTCTGCACGGCTTACGGTGAGTGGTTTATAGATCTGCGGGATAAAATCGCGGGCACGGACAATAGGGCCTGCTACCAATTGTGGAAAGAAGGAAACATAAAACACATAGTCGATCCATCGCGTAAGGGGCTCAATACGCCCCCTGTAAATATCGATGATATAACTCAGGCTCTGGAAGGTAAAGAAGGAAATACCTACCGGAAGAAAAATATCGGCCGGATGGAAAGTGACCTGTTCCAACGCTGGGTTGCGGAAATGATACCCCAGGTCATTCAATAAACCCACTATCAGTTGTACCAGGAAATTATAGTATTTAAAATAAGCCAGCATACCCAGGTTGAGGCATAAACTAAGGGTTACCCAAAGCTTACGTCCCCACTGTGAAGCCGTCCGTATAATCCCCTGCCCGATACAAAAATCGGTTGTAGCCGTAAAAAGGAGTAAAACGAACCAGATCCCACTGCTTTTATAATAGAAATAGAGTGAAAAGAGCGTGATATAGATCAGCCGTGCCAGCAAATGTTTACGGAGCGGAACATAGAGAAGGACAAATCCGATAAACAGAAAGAAAAACAATCCGCTACTGAAAAGCATTGGGGCACTCGGCTGGTAAACAAGTATATCGCCCAGTGTGTCCAATGAAAAATCAGTAGTCAGCCAGTTTTGTATCGTATGTAGATAATCGGTCAAAGTATGCATATTAATTGTCTGTTTCATCATGGGCAGCTACCCTTAGGCCAGGCGTAAGCGGCTCTTCTTTTATGGATTGCAGGTTATATGTTTTAATCAGGGCACGGTATAGTAAAGTACCCTGCTCGTAATATCCGTCTTTATTAAAATGGATACGGTCTGCCCCCATCAGTTTAGCTGCGTGCCATTTGACATTCGAGTTTTTACCGCCGGTTGCAGTAAACAGGTCCCAGCAGGCAATACCGTTTTCTGTAGCATAGGCCGCAATCGCTTTAGCCGCCCGTTCGGTATTCTCGTTCCTGACAAAAACCCGTTTTTTATTTACATAGGTACGTTTATAACACTCCGGCGGAGTAGTTAACAGCAACGTGGTTTCAGGCATATACTTTTTTACCAAAGCGATAAAAGCATCGATCTGTCCGGTAAATTCACCGGCTGTAAACCTGCGGCCGAAGGTTTCGTTTGTACCTAAGGATATGATCAGTAAAGTGGGCTTGAGTACAGCCAGTTGCCGCACATAGCTTTCATCCGTATAATTCACAAACATAGCTCCATTCACTCCTATGGAATGATATAATATACCGGGATTGCCATTGGTAAGGCTAAAACCATAATACAGGTTGCTGAAGGTAGCAGGAGGAAGCAACGTATCCGTACCCTGTTTCCGGCGTGTACTTTGTAACTGTAAAGAATCCGTCAGGTGGGCGATCCGGAAAGTATCCGCTACCACACCCAGTACCACTGTTTCCGGAGCAGGGAAAGTTTTAACCGGATCTTTTGAAATACCCACCGGTAACATGGGCATCGAACGCGGGTCGCGGTAAAGAACCGCCTGGTTAAACGCATAGCCTGCTCCATTAGTAGGTGCAATACAGATATCGAAGTTGATAGAAGGCGAAGCCGACTGGATACCAATTCCTCCCAACCCAAAAGGGCATTTAGGCTGGCTTTGTATACACCGGCCGGCTGTCCAGTCACGTATAACTGAAGAGATAAAATAGTCATCCGGTTCATTCGAACGGCTTAACTTAAAGGGTGCAATCCATCCTCTGCCGGCATTACCGAACTGTTGATGCAGCAAACGCATCACCCGCCCGCTGTAATGGCCGGCCTGGATATGCGAATCGCCCAGGTGGACCACCTGAATCACCGTATTTTTCCCTGCATACAACGAATCAAGGCAGGCAAAAAAGGATGCCAGGGTATGCTGCGGATCGGTTATGTAACAAAAAGAATCGACAAAAGCCATACGGGAAACCTCCGGCATGACCAGTTCCGGACGCAGGAAAGGAAGGGTATCCTGTTTCATCCCGGTAATCCGGTCTGACGGGTAAACCGGCGACTTTGAATAAATTCCCAGTAATACGATCGCAATAGCTCCCAGGCTATTCATTAACCACTTTCTCTGCTTCATCATAAAATTCTTTTTCCAATAATAAAGCTTCTACCAAAGCAGTAGCCAGTTCGCGCCCACCCCGGAAACTTAAATGGGTATAATCTTTACTGGCCCAGTTATTTTCTACAAAACGAACCATACTATTTTCTCCTCCCATCGCTCCAAACACATTCCAGAAAGAGATACCAGCCCGGCGGGCAGCCTGGCGTTGTGCATGTAGCAACGCCAGTACGGCCGGCATGGTTTCAAATTCTCCGTTTTCCTGGTAGCTCCGGTCGGAAACGCCCAGCAAAAGGATATCGGTATCCGGGAAGCACTGCTGCATATGCCGGATGATTTCAACCATCCGGCGGGTATACCAGCCATATTGTAACATATCGGCATTTACGACATTAAGCCCATATTGCATGATGATCAGGTCGTAAGGCCGAATTTCATTCAATGCCTGGCAATAGTCAGCATTCAAACGCTGAAGGATCAGTCCCGAATTACCCCGCAGGGAAAAATTATCTACTACAATGCCGGTGATATCTTCCATCGCCAGTCCCAATGCCCGGAATCCTTCTACATTATTAAACCGGAAAGTAGCTTTTCTGAAAGCATCTTTTATCTCAAACTGGGTGATTAAAGAGGTAGCCGGAAGTTGCTGCTTTAACGTATCTTCGCGGTCATTATAAAACAGCTCCATATGGGTGGCCACATTCTGTTCATAAAGCAATTTCAAAGATGAAAACTCTTCCAGTGCCGGATACCGTTTTACCGTTTTAACCGATACGGAAGCCCCCTCTTTTACCGGCTCGAACACCATGCCTAAAATGGTATACTGTTCTTCCCTGTCGCTGAGCATCGACCAGGTTTTCCAGCCGTCCGACTTCTGTTCTACCGTTGGGCGGAACTGGGCTACTTTGGATTGGATCGGTATGAAGCCTACACCACGTCCACCGTACAGTTTCTGTAATTCATTCCGGAAATCGGCTACCATGATATCCCCCTCGATAAAGGAGTCGCCCATAAAGGCAATCCGTACAGGACGGTTAAGCTTATCCACCTGAGCCAACGTATCAAAAAAGCGTTTCAACCCGATATGGCCGGTCGAATAATCTTCAATACGAATCCCCAGCGAGTCGGCCTCCTGTACAGAGTAGATGGCCCGGTAAAGGGAGTCGCGTACCACAAGTGCCGCCGAATCTAACCCGGCTTTTACCGCCAGCGAATCCTGTACGGCCTGTATCGCTGCCATTTCAAGCGTATCCGGCTGCTCGAGCATCACCCGGAGCGAATCCATTGAAAATGATTGTGGTTTAACCCGTATGTCGGCCAGTAAGTCGACCTTTTTTATCTTATATCCAAAGAGTATGTCCGGTAACCAGTATAATGCCAGACAGGCAAACAGCGTAATAAAAAGCAACGCGATCAACCTGCCGAAATTATTATCTTTATTCATGTATGCTTTTTTCTGGGGTACAAAGATAATTATAAAGTTAAGTTTATGTTCCGTTATCCGGAGGTTTGATAAAAGAAATCACATCTTCCCTATTAAAAGTAAATAAGTTATGTCTGTTTAATCCGGAGACTGGTATACATTATCTGCAAAGCCGTTTACTTAAGAAATCAGGAGTAAGATGCCAATTATGGTATATATACCCTGGAAACATTTGAAAGTACACTATTTATTTTGTATTTTTACTCCCAAAAGTAGTGAATTTCAAGTTCGCTGGCATATTATTCAGGGAAAGATAAACCAATCATTACCGAATGACAAACCAATTAACAGCGAACGCCAAATGAAAAGAATGTAAGAGATTATTTTATACATCCTTACGATTAACCGATTAAATAGACATGAGCATTAATTATTCGCTTTATCCGATTCCAACCCCAATCGGAAAAGAAGAAAAAGAAGCATACTATTATGCCCGAACCAGCATATCCGGTACAAAAGGAACGGAAGATTTATGTGAAGCCATTTCGCATGCTACCAGTTTTATCTCCGGCGATGTAAAAGGTGTAATTGACGCATTGGGCGATTATATCAGTAAATTCCTGGAAAGCGGTTATAATGTGAACCTGGACGGTCTGGGAAACTTTTCCTTAACACTTAAATGTACAAACGATATCAACGAAGCCGGCAAGCAAATCACCCATACTTCTATAGATGGAGTAAGATTTCGTATGAGCCCTAAATTCAAACGGAAAATTAACCGGATCAAACTGAAACATGTCAAACGCCGTATTGAGGATGCTTTTCCTCAGGAAGAACGGAAAGCCCGTGC
Organism: Tannerellaceae bacterium; assembly: GCA_021204405.1. GTDB lineage: Bacteria > Bacteroidota > Bacteroidia > Bacteroidales > Tannerellaceae > JAJPZJ01. The sequence continues at coordinate 41,675 of JAJPZJ010000177.1, forward strand.
GTTACTTCATCTGGAAAATTCCTATAGCTTATCTACCGTTGAATACCAGCAGATGAACCAATGTACCAAATACCGGGCACTGGCCGACCTGAAAGAGATGGCCGAAGAAGGTTCTATCCTTAAGATCGGACGCGGGCGTACAACCATGTACATTAAGCCTTATAGCTAATTCTATTTGTTTTCCGCGTAGGCGGGAACCGCACAGGATCTACCGGTTTTCACTTGCAAAAAAGGAAAAAGCTGTTTGAATGCGATCCCCGGTCAAATCGTAGGGATGTTAAGTTTTCTTTCCTTAGTCCTGCAAGGACGGCTTATCCTAGCCCGGTACACAGTGCCGGGTGGTTGATATGGAACTTTTTTGAGTGCTGTAAGCACGGCATAAAATATACATAAGATCAGATTTTTATTATGCCGTGCCTACAGCACTCCCACATCATCATATTCCTAACTACCCAGGGCTGGCACCCTGGGCTAGGATAAGCCGTCCTTGCAGGACTAAGGAAAGAAAACTTAACATCCCTACGATTTGACCGGGAAACTACTTCTGTCTTTTGGACAACTTCATGGATGATTACAATCCCCGTTTCAGTTTTTTCCTGCGCCGGCGGTGTTTCTGCTTTTGCTTATATTTTTGAACCCGCTGGTAAACAATCCAAAAGAATAATAAACCGAATACGGCAAATATTAATATCAGGATACTGATATTGAGGTTATCTCCCTTTACACGACTCCACATCTCAAGCACCAGTTCCGTACGGTCGCCGAAATCACGGATCATAGCGCAACGTTTAACTACACTATAATCAGGATACTGAACCGGGTCAACCTGCACACTATCGGCTTCCGGGCCAAAGAAGTAGCTGAGGTCTGACCAGGTATCCAACTCCGGGTCGATCTTCGCTTCCAGTATTTCCGGGCTGGCTACTGCACTTACATAACCGATGGTATCCATATTACGCAAGGCGATATCCGGGCGGCACATATAATTGATAAAGTAGCTGGCTGCTTTTACGTTGCGGGCATATTTAGGGATCACCCAGCCATCGTACCAGATATTGCTTCCTTCTACAGGAACTTCATATCCCAACTCTACTCCTACTGCTTCGGCCTCTTCAATCGCCCAGACCGCATCCCCACTCCAGGTCAGGTTCAGCCAGGCTTTTCCTTTTGTCATCATCTCCTTTCCGAAATCGGCTTCCCATCCGGCTATATTCGGTTTTAATTCTTTAAGGTATTTTTCAGCCAGGGCGATGGCTTCCGGAGAGTTATCGTTTATCAATTGTTCCACTGTAACTGTTCCCTCTTCCAGCTCTTTTGTGTGGGCATAGATAATAGCTGTACCATAGGCATCCCGATAACTGTCTTTCATCAGGATACGGCCTTTATAGTACGGGTTCCATAAGCAGTCCCAGGTAGATGCCTCTTCAGCTGTAACGAATTCTTCATTATAAAGTATACCGGCCGTACCCCACATATAGGCAACTGCATAATCGTTGGTAGACATTCCCGGTTGGCTCAGTTTATCCAGCTCTTCCCGGATATAGGGAGCGATGTTTTTAGTGTAATCGGGGGTATTGCCGAAATTACGGTCGATAGGCAGCAGGAGATCGTTTTTGAGCATCCGCTCAATGATATACTCAGAAGGACATACCAGGTCGTAGTCTTCATGCCCCCGTTCTATCTTGGTAAGCATCACTTCGTTGATGTCAAATACCTGGTAAATAATACGGATACTTTCACCGGTCTGTTCTTTATACCAGTCGCGGAACTCCATCAACACCTCTTCATCGATATAATCGCCCCAGTTATAAATCTTAAGGATACGGGCACGTTCGGCATCTGTACGTTTACAGGATACCGCCAGCAATAAACAGGCAGCCAGCAGGCATAGGATATGGAATAATCTGTACATCTTCTTTTTCAAAGCCGGATATTTATTTCTTTGCAGCTTTTTCAGCGCATCTGTTTATAATAACAAGTAATAATAAAACGGTAACAAATATGATAGTCGACAGCGGACGCAACTCGGGCGTTAACCCACCTTTGCGGGCATCGGCATAAATAAAGGTCGAAAGTGTTTCGAGGCCTTCGTTACCAATGGTAAAGATGGTTATGGCAAAGTCGTCTATCGATAAGGTGAACGCCAGGATAAAGCCGCTAATCATACCGGGACGTATCTCCGGCAGGATCACCTTCCGTAATGCCTGAAAAGGAGTAGCTCCCAGGTCGAGCGCCGCTTCATAGATATTACGGTTCATCCGTTGCAGGCGGGGCATGATACTGAGTACTACATAAGGGGTACAAAAAGTAATATGTGCCAGTACAACCGTAGTAAACCCCTGCGAAACACCCAGGCTTACAAAGAGCAGGAAAAGGGATACCCCGGTGATGATATCGGCATTTACCATCGGTATGGCATTACTGAATAACATAACCTGCCGCGCACGTACTTTAAGGTTGTAAATACCAATCGCGGCAATACTACCCAGGATGGTAGAAACCGACGCTGCAATCGTAGCGATAGCAAACGTATTCCATATGGCACTTATCAGCGAGCATTGCACTTCCCCGGCAAACAAGGAGGTATAAAGCTTGGTTGAGAATCCTGTCCAGTTCCCCAATACCTTGGATTCGGTAAAAGAGAAAATCATAATGATCAGGATAGGGGCATATAATAAGGCCAACAGCAACCAGAGGTAAGCTTGTGCAAATATCTTTTTCATCATAATACCCCTCCTTCGTTTGAGTTATTACTGTCGCTGCTGAACAGGATAGTAACCCCAATCAGTAATAACATGATTAAAGAAAGCGCTGCCCCATAGTTCCACATCCCGTTATTGATACTTTCCTGTACGGTAGTACCAAACAGTTTGATATTATTGATTGTTAGCAGTTCGGCAATAGCAAACGTAGAAACCGTAGGCATAAAGACCATTACTACACCGCTGGTAATACCCGGAACAGACAAAGGAAAGATCGTTTTCGTAAATACCTGGAAGGGATTGGCACCCAGGTCTTGTGCAGCTTCGATCAGGTTGGTATCCATCTTTTGCAATGTATTATAGATCGGATAGATCATAAACGGCAGGAAGTTATACACCATACCAAATATCAAAGCCCCTTCACCTAAAGGTAAGTTCAGGAAATCAAACAATGCCACCGTAGCCAGCGTACGGATCAGTATATTGATCCACATCGGTAAGATAAATAAGACTACCATCGTACGGGAAGCATTCAGGTCTGCACGGCTCAGGATATATGCAGCCGGATAACCCAGCAGCAGGCAAACCAAGGTTGTTATCACGGCAATGCCGATAGAATAAACAAAGGTATTAACCGCTTCCGAACTGGTAACAAACTTCTTAAAGTTAGCCAACGTAAGCGTTCCGTCCGCATCCGTAAACCCATACCAGAAGATCAGTACCAAAGGCATGACTACAAAAACAAACATGAACACAGTATAGGGTATGGCCCAGTTGCGGCGTTTGGAGAGGAAGGTAGCTATCTGAGTATTCACTTCACTATTGATTTACTTTTTTATAACCCTGATATATTCAGCAGGGATTGTAATCCCTACCCGGTCGCCATCATCCCACACATCATGGGTATCGACAAAGATGTTCTCATCCCAGTCAGTCCATACGGTCAGGTGGTAATGATTGCCTTTGTAAAGGATAAATGTCACCTCCCCTGTCAGGTCGCCATCTTCTTCATTATCTTCGAGGATCACGTTGTGGAAGTCGACTTCCACCCATACTTCCGCTCCGGGTTCAATCCCTGTAACTTCCGAGCAGGCAAACTGTGTACCCAGAAATTCCACATGTGTGGCATCAATCAACTTACCTTCCAGGGTATTATACATACGTTCTTTCTTCATCACATGGATCTCGGTCGGTTTAATCATCATACCGACCTGCGAACCCACTTCATACGAGTGATAGTTTTGTACCAGAAACTCATACCCGCCATTATTAACAATAGCCATTTCATAATGCACACCTTTAAATACACAAGAGGCAACCTGGCCTGTTAACGGAGCATTCTCATTGGGATCAAACAGGATGATATCTTCCGGCCGTATCACTACATCTACAGGAGACATTTCGCCGAAACCTGTATCTACACATTCGAAGCAGTGGCCGGCAAAAGAGACTTCCCGGTCTTTGATCATCATTCCGTTCAGGATATTACTCTCGCCGATAAAGTCGGCAACAAACGAGTTGACCGGTTCATTATAGATATCAATCGGTGTACTAATCTGCTGGATCTTCCCTTCACTCATTACCACAATAGTATCGCTCAGGGTAAGTGCTTCTTCCTGGTCGTGGGTAACATAAACGAATGTAATGCCCAGCGAACGATGCATCTCTTTCAGTTCCATCTGCATGTCCTTCCGCATTTTGAGGTCAAGCGCAGCCAAAGGCTCATCCAGCAATAACACTTCGGGTTCATTGACAATGGCACGGGCAATAGCCACACGTTGTTGCTGTCCGCCGGAAAGCGAATCCACATCGCGGTATTCATACCCGGTCATCCCCACCATTTTAAGTGCATGCTTCATTTTCTGTTCGATTAGAGAGGAAGGAAGCTTTTTGAGTTTTAAGCCAAAAGCAATATTATCAAACACATTTAAATGAGGGAACAGGGCATATTTCTGGAATACGGTATTCACCGGCCGTTTATGGGGAGGCGTCTGGGTAATATCCCTGCCGGCAATCGTTATTTCGCCACTTGTTGCACTCTGGAAACCGGCGATGAGGCGTAAAAGCGTTGTCTTACCACGCCCCGAAGGACCCAGTATAGTTACAAACTCACCCTTTGAGATACACATATTCACATCGTCAAGCACTGCCTTCTCTCCAAAATATTTGGATACATGCTTGATTTCGATGATACTATCGCACTTTTGCATTCGATTCAATCCTTATTTACCTTAGCTTGTTATATACACTTCCCACTCCGGAAAGTGCTCCTATTAAAAAGAAAACAAAGGTAGGAAATTTATGTTTTCCAATACTGTTATTTTCGGGAATACATAAGATCCAGGGGAATAAATAATAAAAACCCGCAGGTATATCACGAATTACCTGTTCCCCGCGCAGGTATAAGACTATTAAATTCTACCCCTAGTCCTGCAAGGACATCGTATCCTAGCCCGGTACGCAGTGTCAGGTAGTTGCGGTTGAGTTGTTAAGTCCTACAAGGACGGTATATTCCTAACTACCCAGGGTACCAGCCCTGGGTAGTTAGGAATATAATGATGTGGGAGTGCTGTAGGCACGGCATAATAAAAATTTAATCTTACGTATATTTTTATGCCGTACTTACAGCACTCAAAAAAGATTCATATCAACTACCCGGCACTGTGTACCGGGCTAGGATACGATGTCCTTGCAGGACTAATTTAACAGCCTTGCACCTAAGCGGGAAACAAGTCTTTTTATTTTTTATGGCGGCTTGCAAATTATACTTTTAACAGGTTAACCCTATTTTTCCTACCATTTTTAAAGCGTATCGCAGACATGCCTAACAAGCCCATAGGGGACATTCGCTGAAATAGCCCCAAATAAACAGCTATATCCCCACCCTTTTCCCGGCTTCTACAAGGTAAAGTTTCGGATTGTAGAAGCCAACCTTCCGGATTGTAGAAAACAGGGGGTATAGTATATAGAAAACGAAAGAAAGGAGTGTAGAAAACAAAACTTTACCTTGTAGAAGCCGGGAAAAAGGATTGTAGAAAAATCAAAAGAGAGGGGATAAATATTAAAAAGGAGATAAAAACATAGCTTTTCCAAGCTGGATGGACACAAAAAGAGGTACATCTTTATTTACCATATTGTAAAGGGAAAAACCATTTCGGTAAACACCTCTAATTTGTACCCTATAGCAAAGTAAACCGGACTTACATTTTATATTTCAAACCATTCTTTAGGTTACAATTTTATTATTCAAACTTTACGAGAAGCGCATATTTGCTGGTTTCCTGTATAAAGACCTTGTAAAAACAATTCTGACAGCGTTTAATTATCAAATTGACAAATTGCTAACACCGTTATCTTTTATTGATAGTGTTCCCGCATCTATTCTTACCGGATACAGGAACAACCCGCTTTTCAACTAAAGCTTACCAGTTCAGGTAAACAACCGAACCACTCTTTGCACTTTCAATAGCCGCTTCCAGGATTTGTACTACCACCAAATTATTTTCCAATGCCGACAAATCGTAAGGAGCAATCGAAATTTCATTTCTTACCGCAGCTTTCAGATATAAAAACGCATCGTTGTAAGGAGCCTGCAAAGCCGGGGCAATCTCTTTTACCTCTTTCTTCTTATCATATATACGCATTTCAGTAGGGGTATCCTAATAGATATAACCATTTGTACCATAGATATGCATATCCTTCCGTCCCATCGGCCAGCTCCAGGAAGCCATGATCTGTACAACTGCCGAAGGATAGGTAACAACAATGGTAGCATCGTCGTCTACCTTCGGATACAATTGAGATTTGGTTTGCTGTAATACTGCATATACACTCTGTGGTTTCTCACCATCCAATAACCAGGTCGCCAGGTTGGCACCGTAACAACCAAAATCAATAACAGCTCCTTCCCCGTTTAATACAGGGTCGGTAAGCCAGTTGGTGAATTCCGGGCCACAACCAATTTCGATGGGTCCTTCGTGTCCGTCGTATACATTGATACGGTTTATATTTCCGATAAGCTTTTGTTCCTTAATCAAACGCCATGCCTCATGGTTGGTATTATACCAGGTTGTTTCATAATTGGTAAGTAAAAGGATATTATGCTCACGGGCTAATGCTGCCATACGTTCCGCATGTTGCATATTTACTGCCAATGGCTTCTCCACCATTACATGAATACCCCGTGGAGCACATGCTTCTACCACCCGTAAATGATCATAAATAGATTCATATACAATAACCGCTTCCGGTTTGGCCTGGTCCAGCATTTCACCTAGGTTTTTATAGAAAAGGGAAGCATCCACTTTGCCAGTTAAACCATTCCTGGCACGCAGTGCATCATCCTGTTCGGCCACTCCCACAACGGTAAAATCACCTCTATCGAGCCGGGAGATTACTTCCCACAAATGTCCGTGGGATACACCGGCCACACCCAAACGCAAAGGAGCTTTGTCCTGTGCCTGCAAAAACGATCCTATACCCGCTACCATAACCACTACTAATAAATAAAAGCGTTTACATGTATTCATAACTATATATTCAGATTAATGTTCCCGGCAAATTTAGAATAATATCCCTAATATATATTATTAATATCCCTAATATATATTATAAAGATGGTATACATTTTTCCGCCGGAGCATGTGAATCTGAAAGTAATCATGTACTTTTGCATGACAATAAACAGAAATAAATAAAATACTTAATCATAACTATAATAAAATACTTAATCATAACTATGGCAGACGACAAAAAAGTTATTTTTTCATGGTGGGAGTTAGTAAAATATTCCCTCCGCAGAAACAGGTATTGAAAAACATTTATCTCTCCTTCTTTTACGGAGCCAAGATCGGTATTATCGGTTTAAATGGTTCCGGTAAATCTACCTTGTTAAAGATCATTGCCGGTATCGATAAAGAATACCAGGGCGATGTGGTATTTTCGCCGGGTTATTCGGTAGGTTACCTGGAACAGGACCCGCAACTGGAAGCCGGTAAAACGGTTAAAGAGATCGTACAGGAAGGGGTACAGGAGATTGTAGATACATTAAAAGAATATGAAGAAGTAAACGAACGGTTCGGTGACCCGGAAGTATTGGATGACCCGGATAAGATGGATGCCCTGATCGCCCGCCAGGCTGAACTGCAGGATAAGATCGATGCAACCGATGCCTGGAACCTGGATAGCCGCCTGGAACGTGCCATGGATGCTTTGCGTTGCCCGCCCGAAGACCAGGTTGTTGATACCTTGTCCGGAGGTGAACGCCGCCGTGTTGCTTTATGCCGCCTGTTATTACAACAGCCGGATGTATTGCTACTCGACGAGCCGACCAACCACCTGGATGCCGAATCGATCGACTGGCTGGAACAACACCTGCAACAATACGCAGGGACTGTGATCTGTATCACGCACGACCGTTATTTCCTCGACCATGTAGCCGGATGGATTCTCGAACTCGACCGGGGCGAGGGTATCCCCTGGAAAGGAAACTACTCTTCATGGCTCGACCAGAAAACCAAGCGGATGGCCCAGGAAGAGAAACAAGCCAGCAAACGCTGCAAAACATTGGAACGTGAGCTGGAGTGGATCAATATGGCTCCTAAAGCACGTCAGGCAAAAGGTAAGGCCCGTCTGAATTCATACGAAAAGTTATTAAACGAAGATAGCAGAGAGCGCGAAGCTAAACTGGAAATCTTTATTCCGAACGGTCCGCGTTTGGGTAATAAAGTAATCGAAGCCCAGCAGGTAGCCAAAGCCTACGGAGAAAAACTACTGTTCGACGACCTCAACTTTATGCTGCCCCCTAACGGTATTGTCGGAGTGATCGGGCCTAACGGTGCCGGTAAGACCACCCTGTTTAAAATGATTATGGGTATGGAAGAGATCGACAAGGGACAGTTCGAAGTGGGAGAAACCGTAGCTCTGGGGTATGCAGACCAGACCCACAAAGATATCGACCCGAATAAAACCGTATACCAGGTTGTTTCGGGCGGTCAGGAATTTATCCGTGTAGGTGGCAAAGAGCTGAATGCACGTGCCTATCTGTCACGTTTTAATTTCAACGGAGCCGACCAGGAAAAATTATGCAGTGTGCTTTCAGGTGGTGAAAAGAACCGGTTACACCTGGCCCTTACCCTGAAAGCAGAAGCCAATGTACTGCTACTCGACGAGCCTACCAATGATATTGACGTAAATACCCTCCGTGCACTGGAAGAAGGGCTGGAAAACTTTGCCGGTTGTGCCGTTGTGATTTCCCACGACCGTTGGTTCCTCGACAGGATCTGTACACATATCCTGTCATTCGAAGGCGACTCAAACGTAGTGTTCTACGAAGGTACCTATTCAGAGTATGAAGAATACAAACGCAAACAATTAGGTAATGTTGAACCCAAACGGGTTCGTTACCGTAAATTAATAGTTGATTAATCTCAATAAACTTAGTACCATGAAAAAACATCTGTTTACAACACTGGCTTTGGCTACTACGGCCCTTTTCAGTAGTGCAGGCAATGCTTCTGCACAGAAAGTTGAAAAACTCTTTAACGGGAAAGACCTTTCCAACTGGAAGTTTGTAGTCGATAAAGATGCCGTTCCCGGCGATCAGGTATATTCTGTACGTGATGGAGTGATTCACATTACAGGTTCACCTTTTGGATATATGTATACCAAAAACAAATATTCAAACTACAAACTACATGTTGAGTGGCGATGGGTAAATGGCGAATCAAACAGTGGTATCTTTCTGCTGATAGAAGATTTAAAGAATCCGTTCCCTACAGGTATCGAATGCCAGTTGCACGCAGGTGATGCCGGCGACTTTGTTTTATTAAGCGGTTCTGATCTGGAAGAATTTAATGTACGGCCGGGCAAAGAGCGTCCTGCTTTCCCCGTAGTAAAAAAGGTAAATCCTTCCAGTGAAAAACCGGCAGGCGAATGGAACCAGGCCAATATATTCTGTAAAGATGGAGTAATAACTGTATACATCAACGGCGTTTATCAAAATACCGGTACCAGTAAGGTGAAAGAAGGATATATAGGCTTACAGAGTGAAGGTAAGGATGTACAATTCCGGAATGTAACGCTGACTCCGCTAAATTGATAAACAATCACCATAATCTGAACCACAAGGATATCCGGACAAAATAAATAAGCAGCATTTGTTTGGATATCCTTGTTTTTTCGTATGTTCAAAATTAAAATTTCATTAACGGATTTCTTATATTACCAGGCGAAACAACCACACCTCCTCAACCAATAACCGCCAAAAGATCAATCCTATATCATTTCCTCCTCTTTTCTCTACCCTGGAAAACACTGTAAAGGAATGCAAAATTACCGCCGTTAAAATATCTTTAACAAGTTAATATTTCTTTTCGTTCTTTTCCGCTATTGTTCATTAAAAAGATAGTCAGTACATTTGTAATAGTAATTAATAGAAAGAATTGATTGGTTTTATTAATTACTCAGTCTGATGAATTATTAATTAGAATATTAATTCATAGTTAAGGTTTTGGTTAAAAAGAGAAATGCTCCCGGTCGTGATGATTAGGAGCATTTATTATTACTTTATTTTTTTTAAAGCCTGGGCCAATTGATCAGGGCAGGAAGAACCTCGCTGACGGCAGTTAATGCCATCCATCCGGTTGATTGCTTCATGTACCGGCATCCCAATCAATAATTTTGAGAGTCCCTGCAGGTTACCATCGCAGCCACCCACTACCTGTACATCCGTAATAGTATTATTCTCAGCTTCTACAATCATCATTTTCGAACATACACCTCCTTCGGGAGTATGTACTACACGTTGCTTCTCCATCTCTTCCTATGCTTGTTTATTAATTAGTTTGCGGTGCAAAGTCATAAATAATATTCCATATATTTCCCGGATTAACTTTATACAGGCAGGCACCTCGTTTTCACGGGAAAGGAGATGCCTGCCTGATGAATATTTCTTATCTTTACATCTTATAATATTTAAATCTTACCGTCATGACGTACGAAGAAACACTTAACTACCTTTATACCAGTACACCGGTATTTCAACAGGTAGGCGCTGCCGCCTACAAACCAGGCCTCGACACCAGTATTGCACTGGATAATCTCTTAGGAAATCCTCACCAGGCATATAAAACAATCCATATAGCAGGTACCAACGGCAAAGGTTCCGTCAGCCATTTGTTAGCGGCTATCCTCCAGCAAAGCGGTTATAAAGTAGGGCTGTATACATCGCCCCATCTGGTTGATTTCCGCGAACGGATACGGGTAAACGGAAAGATGATTTCACAGGAGTATGTGGTAGAGTTTGTGGAGAAATACCGTTCTTCCTTTGAACCGTTACACCCCTCCTTCTTCGAACTGACATCTACAATGGCGTTTGACTATTTCCGGCACAAACAGGTTGACTTTGCCGTTATAGAAACCGGTCTTGGCGGACGCCTGGACAGTACTAATATTATTACACCTATCTTAAGTATTATCACCAATGTAAGCAGGGATCATATACAATACCTGGGAGATACTATGGAGAAGATTACCTATGAGAAAGCCGGTATTATGAAACCAGGCGTTCCTGTGATTGTTGGAGAGGTATATTATGAGCCATGCGTCAGCTTATTCGAACAGTTAAGCAAAGAAAAGGAAGCCACTTTGTATTTTGCTTCCAACAGCGATTTGCTAAAAGAGTCTTACCTGATGGACACGGGAGAGTGGTTCCTCGATTTGGATGATTTCGGGCAACTTTTCGGACAGTTATCCGGTTTAGCACAGATCAGGAATGCTAAAACTGTACTGGCAGCCCTGCAGTTACTCAAAAACACAGGTATTCGTATTACTAAAAAGGCAGTCAGGGAGGGTTTTGAACATGTGGTAGAAATTACAGGATTACGCGGACGCTGGGAAACAGTACAGGAAAAACCAAAAGTGATTTGTGATACCGGACATAATGAAGCAGCCTGGGTATATCTGCAGGAGCATTTAAAAGTAGTCATGAGAAACTACAAACAATTACATATGATCATAGGGATGGCTAACGATAAAGATATCGACGATATTTTAACCTATATGCCGCAGGAAGCTACGTATTACTTCACGCAGGCAGCTATTCCACGGGCACTACCTGCTGGCGAGCTGGCCTTCAAAGGTTCTATGCAGGGACTTGCCGGAATTGTATTTAATACAGTAGCCGAAGCCGTACAAAGTGCACTCGAATCAGCGAAGGAAGATGACCTGGTCTTTATTGGCGGAAGCACTTTTGTAGTAGCCGAAGCACTGCCGCTTTTCAATAACAATACAAACAAATAAATATATATTGAATAACAAACTTATGACTGAACAAATACGACACACGCTTCGCGATTCTAAAGCTGCCCGCTGGACAGCCCTGGTAGTAGTATCCTTTAGTATGCTGTGCGGCTACTTCCTGACCGACGTACTCTCTCCGCTTAAACCCATGCTGGAAGAAGAACTCCTGTGGAGCAGTACCGACTTCGGCATATTCAACAGTGCCTATGGCTGGTTTAATGTATTCCTCTTTATGCTGATACTGGGCGGGATGATACTCGACAGGAAAGGTATACGCTTTACCGGGTTAGGTGCATGTATATTAATGGTAGTAGGTTGCCTTATCAAATATGGAGCCATCACCGGTATGATTGGTGAAGGCCAACTGTTAGGTATGAAAGCACAGGTAGCCATTGCCGCTCTGGGATATGCCATATTTGCCGTAGGGGTAGAGATTGCCGGAATAACCGCGTCAAAAGTGATCGTGAAATGGTTTAAAGGAAAAGAGCTGGCGCTGGCAATGGGAATGCAGGTAGCCACCGCACGTATCGGAACCATGCTGGCTCTGGCTATTACCGTACCTTATGCTAAATATTTCAATAGCATTTCGGCTCCTGTGCTGCTCTGTTTAATATTGCTGTGTGTAGGGCTTGTCTCCTTTATCCTTTATTGTATTATGGATAAAAAATTAGACAAATCCATCAGTCTGGCAGGAGAAAAGGCAGACGAACCGTTCCGGGTAGCCGATATTTTCATCATTATGAGGAACAAAGGTTTTTGGCTGATCGCCCTGCTATGTGTGTTATTCTATTCGGCCGTATTCCCTTTCCTCAAGTATGCAACCGACCTGATGGTCAACAAATATGCAGTAGACCCGGAGTTGGCCGGTAATATTCCGGCATTGTTACCCTTCGGTACCCTTATCCTTACTCCTTTTTTCGGCGGGCTATACGATAAAAAAGGGAAAGGAGCTACGATTATGATTATCGGCTCCTGTATGCTTATCGGCGTACATCTGCTGTTTGCACTTCCACTGCTGAATGTGTGGTGGTTTGCTACCATTGTAATGATCGTACTGGGAATTGCCTTCTCACTGGTACCTTCAGCCATGTGGCCATCCGTACCTAAAATCATTCCGGAAAACCAGTTGGGCACAGCCTATGCCCTGATCTTCTGGGTGCAGAATATCGGACTTAGCCTCGTACCTTTATTGATTGGCTGGGTATTGGATACCTATTGCAAACGGGAAGGGAGCGGGCCGGCTTACGATTATACGCTGCCGATGGTGATCTTTACCGGATTCGGTGTACTGGCCCTTATTGTTTCGCTGCTCCTGAAAAAAGAGGACCGCAAAAAAGGATATGGATTAGAACAACCTAACATCACCAAATAACCACGCTTATGGAACTCATCCTTCCAACCCGTACCGGCCATCCGGAGCCATTACATACGACCAGCCGCATATTGGTAGTGATCGGAGCCAATGGTTCCGGTAAAAGTTCTTTCGGAAAAGCACTGGCCGGCCAATATCCGGAACTGGCCGAGACCATCTCCGGTATGCACTCACTCTTTATTGAAAGCCAAGAGGCAGTCCAAACATCCCTACCCGAAGAGAATGAACTGGTACGCCTCCAATCGATGATCAAAGAGCGTATCTTTATGCCCTGCCTGTCGGCTTATGAAAAGCTATTACTCCGGTTGCAGGGTGAAGAGTTCGAAGCGGCTGTTAATTACAAAGAACAGGCTAAAAACAATCCCGGCTTACCTACTCCACATACCCGGCTGGACCAGATACAGGTACTCTGGGAGCAGATGTTCCCCCAAAGCCGGTTGGTACGCAAATCCGGCTTTTTCGAGCTGGTATCTACCGGACGGAATGGGAAAAGCTATAAGGCCGGACGTATGAGCGACGGTGAGAAAATTGTTTTCTACCTCATAGGTGCTGTCTTATATGCCCGGGAAGGAGCCTTACTGATCATTGAGGAACCGGAACTACTCCTGCACAACTCCATTAAAAGCACGTTATGGAACGAGCTGGAGGCTTTACGGCCGGATTGCACCTTTGTGTATCTGACCCGTGATATCGACCTGGCCACCTCACGCCGTAACAGCGAATGCATCTGGATACGCTCCTGTAATGCCGACAAAGTAAGCTGGGATTACGAACGGATTGATAACAATGAACACCTGCCCGAAGAGATCTACCTGGAAATCCTCGGCAACCGCAAGCCTGTTTTGTTTATAGAAGGTACCGACACCCATAGCATTGACAGCAGGCTATACCCTTATATCTTCCCCGATTATACCATCAAACCGATGGGCGGATGCCAGAAGGTAATCGAAACTACCAAAGCCTTCCGGCAACTTACCCATTTCCATATGCTTGATTCGATGGGTATTGTAGACCGCGACCGCCGTACCGAAGGGGAAGTAGAATACCTCCGCCGGCAAAACATCCGTGTACCCGACGTAGCCGAAGTGGAAAACCTCCTGATGCTCGAACCCGTGGTACGGACAGTAGCCCAACGAATGATGAAAGATCCCGAAACAGTTTTCTGCCAGGTAAAAGAGCGTGTGGTCAATCTCTTTACCGAAAACCTGGAAGCACAGGTTCTCTTACATGCCCGCCACCAGGTACGCAAAAAGCTGGAGATCGCCCTCAACCATAAGATTAGCCATATCGACCAGTTAGCCATGTATGTAGAAGGAATCCAGACCGATATCCAGGTACGGGAGATCTATCATCAGATAAAGGAAGCGTTCAGCCAATATATATATGATAACGATTACAATAGTATCCTCCGGGTATTCAACCAGAAAGGAATGCTACCGCAAAGCCTGGTATGCAAGATGTGCGGATTAAGCAACAAAGAAAGCTACCTGTCGCTGGTCTTATCTATCCTGCAAGAGGACCGGCAGGATGCCGGAGTGATCAGAGAAGCCATTAAACAGTCGCTCGGCGGATAAAAAATAAGCGTTAAAAGAGAAAAATCCCATAAAAAATTGTTCTTTTGTAGATAAATTAAGTGAGAACTTTGTTTTATGGTTTTCACACCAAGTAAACAGATTATATGCGCACACCGTTTTTACAATACCTCTACTTGCAAAAGCCGGTAACAATGGTTATAATTATTTGTATTATTTCCGTATTACCCTGGATCGGCATGAGTGAAGGTTACTCTCTTGAAGCTGCTGTTGCAACCCGGATGCTGGAAAGTGGAAAATGGTTTATTCCACAACTCCCTACCGATGGTGTCAGTGCCCATTCGCCTATGTTATACTGGCTGATTGCAGCCTTCTCCTCTTTCCGTGGAGTGGTAACACCTATTACCGCTCATCTGCCCGCGGCACTTGGATTCAGCTTTTTAGTAGGTAGCGTATTGGTATTCTTCGGACGGGCTATCCGTTTTCAGGAAGCCTTTATTGCTACTTTACTGTTAATTACCTGTACTGGTATCCAGCAGGCTGCCATTATAGCTCCGGCCAACATCCTCTTTTCGGTATTCACCATCCTGGCGCTTATCCTGATGTATAACTGGGAAGATAAAGACGAACTTCAGGGATTACCCATTGGCATCCCCTTATTGCTCAGCTGCGCCATTTTATCCAAAGGAATATCCGGTCTATCCATGCCCTTATGTGTATTCGGTGTTTATATCTGGAGCCTGAAAAAATATAGCACGATCCGCCTAATTAAAGCGATGGTGTATCCGGCAGTTTCCACCTTGTTCTTACCCATGCTTTGGTATATAGCCATCTGGCACCAGGGAGGTTCTTTATTAAATTATAGTTTGCGGTACGAATACCTCTTATCAGACATCCTGTTTTCCCTATTGAAAGGTTTCTTACCCTGGACAATGTTACTGTTATTCTCCCTGTTTGGTATTAACTACCACAAAACAGGTGAGCCTTTTAAAAACCGTTTGCAGATAGTGTCCGGCAAGTTCCATGCCCTGGAGCCGATCAAGAAATTCAGTTGGATCACCATCTTTGTCATGCTTACTTACTTTATAGCCATTCCGTCCGGGCCTAACTGGCATTTCCTGCCATTATATCCCTTCCTGGCATTATTTATGGCACAATATTTTATTTATATTGCCGAATACCGCACCATCTGCACCCGCTTGTTCGCTGCTTGTTACGCCATCGTAGCATTTGCCCTGCTGACCCTTGGCGGAATGACGATGAGTGGTAGTTTTGAATTGGTGCCTTTTATCAGCGGACTTACCGGAAATGAATATATTTTATCCCTTACTGAGCGCGTAAACGATAAATTGGTGAACTATACCAGCCTGGTTGTCATAGCCATGTTCTTTACCATCTTTACACTCGTTACCGTAGGCTACCAGTTACTGAAAAAGATCAATATCAAGATCCTTTATTCTACCATAGCACTCACATTTGCTTTTAACCTGCTTTGCTATATTTTACTTCAATAAAAAATTATGTTTTTGTGAATATACCAATCAACTATCTTAGCTTAAATATACCAATCAACTATCTTAGCTTATGAAAATAGTACCTAC
Organism: Tannerellaceae bacterium; assembly: GCA_021204405.1. Classification (GTDB taxonomy): domain Bacteria; phylum Bacteroidota; class Bacteroidia; order Bacteroidales; family Tannerellaceae; genus JAJPZJ01. The sequence continues at coordinate 58,182 of JAJPZJ010000177.1, forward strand.
CTTATCCGTTAGATAAGTAGCAACCATATATACCCACTATTTTCTCCTTTACCTGTCACACTTATATTATTACTTTAATAATAAGCTATAATCTATTTGTAAAAAGTTTCTTTATAAATAGATATGAGATAGATTTTACGGAATACCCCTATTGCATACAGAAACAGCCCGTTTTTATTTAAATACTATACAGATTGTAATATCCAAACAATCAAATTGATCTTTATATTCCTACCGGCAATACCTGACCAACAAACTGTTAATCTACCAGAATAAGACCCGATAAAAAGCTGATCACCAAAACACTAAACCCTCGGAAATCAACACAAACACCTAAGTTTATCCACGCATTTCGTCTTGTTTATCCATGTATTGACTTATACCTTTATGACAGTAAACAAAAAAGCTAAAAAAGCTAAAACGTCCTGAATAAATAATAATATAAACTGTAAAAACGCTAAACATATGAATATACTACTTAAGCCCACAAAAGCCTATTTAAAAAAAGCTTTTTATTCAATCACCATTTAAAAATTAAAAACATGAAAAAATTCCTCCCCCCATCAGTAGCCACCCTACTAATCGCCGGCGTGATGACAACAGCATGCAGCGACAACGACAAAACAGACGGACCAGGTATCCCCAAACCAGGTGAAACCGGCGTACGGATTACCGTAGTAGACAACAGCATCGAAACCCGGGCCTACATAGGCACCGAACCCACGGAAGCCGGTGAAACCCAACTCGCATCCACCCTCTCCGTCTACGTCTACGACAAAAACGGAGCCTTCGAACACCAGGAAGCCGCCCTTCCGTTAGACCCACTCACACTGAAAACCGACATCTTCAAAGTACCCGACGGAGAAAAATACTTCTATATCTTCTCCAACGGACAAACCACGCCGGTTAGCCAGGCACAAAACATGGTAGACATGGAAACACAAAAAATCCAGGTAGACTTCGACAAAAACAGGCCCAAACCCGCTGCCGACTTCGATGCCATGGCCATTGGAACCCTCTGGCGGGGCGACCATAACGAACGCGGAAACCTACGTAACATAGAAGGAAACAAATACGGAGGAGAACCCGTACTCATCCGCCTCGAAGTAGGACGCGCCGTTGCCAAAATACGGTTGGTAGACATTCAAAAAGAAACCGTACCAGGCACCAGCCCACTCACAGGATCATTCGCCAACGCCGCCTACCGCCTGCGCAGCGTACCCGTTGAATACTACCTCGTAGGACAACTCGACGGCTCAGGCAACTATCCACCCACAACAGGCCTCCGCTATTTCAGCGCCGTACACAACATCGGCCCCGGAACATCAGGCACCCCCAGCGACAAATTCGTAGACTATTTCTGGGGACCCGATGAACTCACCCCCTCACCCACAACATACTACTATGCCATAGAAAACACAACACAAAAAATGACAAGTGAAAACGTAAACGAAGAACACCTCTTCTACGGCAACACCACCTACATCCAATTCCGGATCGAATACATCACCGGCTCCAACGAAGTATACGACCACACAGCCACTGCACCCACAACACCCCAGGCCAACGGGCTCGGAGCTAACGCAGACTTCTAGTCAGGTGTATACAACGGCGAACGGCTGATTTTCGACGGAGACCCCTCCGCCATAGCAGGTGTTACCGATGTTAAATCCTACAAAGGAGGCGTCATGTACTACAAATTCCCGGTACGCGACCCACGGGAAACCGGCACCGAACGCCAATGCTGCGTCATACGTAACCACTACTACGAAATCAACGTAAACAACATCTTCAACCTCGGTGAACCCACCGACGAAGTCGACCTCGAACTACCGATCGACGAAACCGATACCGACGTACAAATCGAAGTCAAAGTACTCGAATGGTTCAAAGTCGTACAAGGAGAAGACCTATGACAAAAGCCGCCCTGAGACAGAGCCGCTGAGATTAATAATTTGAGAAAGAGGGGCCCGGCACGCAAGTGCCGGGTAGCCCCCATAAACCGGAAAAGAACATGCAAAGGAACCTATACATACTACTCATCACAGCCATCTGCCTGGCCACCACCCCCGCAGGCTGTATCAGGCAAGACCAAAGCGACTGCCACGAAGTCTTCCTGGCCTTTGAATGCATCAACCCGGACTACCACTTCCCGGAAATCGCCAAAGAACTCGAACTCCTATTCTACGACCCCAAAGGAGAACTTGCCTACGACCTTTCCTACACAAGCAGCCAACTCGCCGCCAACAACTGGAAAGTCAACCTCACCAACGACATCCCACAACCCGGAACCTATACCGTAGTAGCCCTCGTCAACTACCACACCGGCACCCCCCTTTCCCTAAACGCCAAAACAGAGAAAGAAACATTCCTGGCCGAAATAAAATACAACAACCAACGCTGGGTAGACTACACCGTGACCGACTCCTACCACGGCACCTGCAACCTCGACTTTAAAAGAAACAACGACCGGCCCGTCCAGCACACCATGCCCCTGTCTAAACACACCAACACCATCAAACTAACCATAGAATTCACCAACCGGGAAGCAGTCACCCACCTCACCGGCTACAGCAGCTACCTTGCCGGCGAAAACGCCCGCTACAAATGGAACTACACCATACCCCCACACCCCCCCGGTCTACTACCAACCCTACAGCACCACCTGGCAAAACGGCGCAACCACCCTCGTAGACCACCACAAAACCATGCGCCTACACGCAGACGGCAACCTCAAACTCCACCTCCAGTTTGAAAGCAAAGGAACCCACTACACCCAAATACTGGACGTACCCCAACTATTAGCCCAGGTAGAAAAAAAAACGGCGTCTACCTCTACGACACCAACGAAAAACTCGAACGACACGACTACTTCGAAATAAAAATCCGCATAGGAGAAGGATACACAATCGTCACCCTCACATAGACGACTGGTTCCTCATCACAACAGGAGAAGACATGTAAACATTAAAAAACGATCCCTGTGAAAACAAAACATACCTACACCAGCCTGCTCACCATAGCGACACTCCTCGCAGCATCCTGCACGCACGACGAAATAGAAAGGCCCAACCTGCCCCCACAAGACCCACAGGTAACCTTCTCCCTCCAAATGCCACGTGCAACAACAAAAGCAATCACCGGCGCAGCCCCCGGAACCGGACTCACCGACGAAGAAGAAAGAGCCATCAACAACCTCACCCTCCTCATCTTTACGGAAACCTCCACCGGCGACATGCTATGTGAAGACGTTCTCGAAAACCTGCAACCTGCCCCCATACCCGGCACCGACAACGCCCGGTACACCGTGACAGCCACCCTGCCAAAAGGCCGCTACCACCTGATGTTCCTCGCCAACATAGCAGCCAAAATAACCGCCAACCCACCTACAGGCAAACTACTATCCGTTATTCAAACACCCTCTTACACGAAATGCAGGCCCAATGGGATATCCATGCCCACCCCGGCTTCCCCATGACAGGAGCCACCACCGAGCCCATCACAGTCACCGGCCCTTATACCCATCCCGAACCCATCATCATGCTGCGCATGCACGCACGCATTAACGTATCCGTAGCCGGCCCCGTAAAAGACAACATCAAAATAAGTTCCATCCACCTGCACAACCCCAGTAGCCGCGGACTCGTCATACCAACAGCAACCAACCTCGACACCACCGCCACCGGCTACATACGCGCCACCGCCCCCCACCCTGCCCCTGGT
>JAJPZJ010000178.1 GCA_021204405.1 Tannerellaceae bacterium
AAAATACAAATTATTTTATATTATCTTCAATATAAGACTAATTAGTTGCACTTTTTTTTAATTTTTTGATCGTGAAAACAAAAAAGAGACTTCATATACCTTTTCCCGGATTTCTCCGTTTGTTTTGTAACGGCATAAATAATTTGCTTTTCGGCCGTAAAGTAAAAACATTTTTCTGAAATAATGTATCTTTGGACGCTTTTTTGTTGAAAAATATGAGAAAAATATTCTTTTTGTTTCTCTTCGCCTTTATCTGTTACGGAGGGTATGCTCAAAACGGAGATAAAGTTTTTGACTTTCTCCGGTTTCCAAACTCTACCCGTGTAAATGCGCTGGGAGGAAATAATATCTCTCTGATAGAAAGAGACCCCTCCTTAATCTATCATAATCCTGCATTATTGGGAGGAGAGATGGACGGTATGGTAAACCTTAACTATATGAATTACATCTCCGATATAAATATAGGTAGTGCTACCTATACAAAAGCATTGAAAGAACGCAGTGCCTGGGGTGTGGGTATTACCTATATTAACTATGGTAATTTTAAACATACAAACGAGGAAAATATGGATCTGGGTACGCTTTCTGTTAATGACGTTAGTTTCAACGGTTTTTTCTCCTACGATCTTTCCGAAAGGTGGCGTGGGGGTGTAACCCTGAAATTCTTATACTCGGATGTGGTCGGTTATACTTCATTGGGTTTGGGAGTAGATGTAGGACTTAGCTATTATAATTCGGATAGAGAATTTTCATATGGTATTTTATTGAAAAATATAGGTGCCCAGTTGAATTCTTATAATGAACAACGGGAAAAACTGCCGTGGGATATCCAGATGGGTATTTCTAAACGCATGAATTATGCTCCCTTCCGTTTATCATTAACTACTATGTATCTGAATAAATGGGAATTCGAATATATAGATACAACAGATAAATCTTATGACGGAGATAATTTCTTCCAGTCTTTTATCAAACATTTGGTGATAGGAATTGATTATTTACCTTCCGAAAACTTTTGGTTAGGTGTCGGGTTTAATCCTAAAGCCAACATGGATATGAAATTGCAGAACGGAAATAAGCTGGGAGGATTTTCTGCCGGGGCCGGGATCAGTATCAAGATGTTTGATGTCGGGGTATCGGTTGCCAGATATCATCCTTCTGCTACCTCATTTATGTTAAGCCTTTCGGCTAGTCTGGCCGATTTTTATTAACTTAATTCCTTTTTTAAGAAATGAAAAAGATTATTATTGCGATAGATGGAGTTTCTTCCGGAGGTAAAAGTACGATGGCCAAAGATCTGGCACGGGAGTTAGGATATATATATGTAGATAGTGGGGCGATGTACCGTGCAATTACTTTATATGCTTTAAAAAACGGATTAATTAAAGATAAAGGGGTTGATACCGATACGCTTAAAAGCAAGATGGATACTATCAGCATTACTTTCAGCTTCAATCCGGAAACAGGCAGGCCGGACACTTTCCTGAATGGTGAAAATGTGGAAACCATTATCCGGGGCATGGAAGTCTCCGGATATGTAAGTAAGGTTTCTGCACTTGATTTTGTCAGGAAAGCCGTGGTAGTAAAGCTACAGGAAATGGGAAAAGAGAAGGGTATTGTGATGGATGGCAGAGATATTGGTACCGTTGTATTCCCCGAAGCTGAGTTGAAGATCTACCTCACTGCCAGTCTCGAGGTAAGGGCCCGGCGCAGAATGGAAGAACTAATCGCTAAAGGAACTCCTTCTTCATACGAAGAGGTATTGGAGAATCTGATCTCCCGGGATGCACTTGATATGAACCGCACGGAAAGCCCTTTACGTAAAGCGGATGATGCCATTGTTCTGGATAATTCGGATATGACAATTGAAGAACAGAAAAAATGGTTATTAGAACAATATAAGCGGGCTGCCGGGAAATAACAACCAGCTATGCTACATATAGAAATAGATAAGGATTCCGGTTTCTGTTTTGGAGTAGTGAATGCCATAGAAAGTGCTGAAAAGGAACTGGATGCGGCCGGTGGTGATATCCTGTACTGTTTGGGTGATATCGTACATAACAGCCTGGAGGTAGAATGCCTGAAAAACAAAGGATTACTTACGGTCAACCACGGGCAATTTAATCAATTGCACGGGCAGAAGGTTTTGCTGAGGGCACACGGGGAACCGCCGGAAACCTACCGAAGGGCAAAAGCAAACCATATAGAAATTATTGATGCCACCTGCCCGGTTGTACTGAAGTTACAGAGGAAGATCCATGCCTGCTATGAAAGGACACATGCGCAAAATATCCAGATCGTTATTTATGGAAAGCAGGGACATGCCGAGGTGAATGGATTGGTAGGACAAACTTCAGGCACAGCTATTGTAATTGAAAAAAGGGAAGACCTGGATTTACTGGATTTTACTAAAGGGATATGTCTTTTTTCCCAGACGACCATGTCGCTGGATGGCTTTCGTGAAATTGTTGCAGAGATTAGCCGTCGTAAACCTAACGGGGTTCTTTTTGAGTCATACGATACCATCTGCCAGCAGGTAGCCAACCGGTTACCCGGTATTAAGAAGTTTGCTTCCCGGCACGACCGGGTCTATTTTGTTGCCGGCGAGAAAAGCTCAAACGGGAAAATGTTATATCAGGAATGCCTGAAGGCAAATCCCCATACTGTGTTTATTTCCGGTCCCGGCCAGATCACGGAACCATTGCCTGCCGGTATCTTACATGTAGGTGTGTGTGGTGCTACTTCTACCCCTAAATGGTTAATGGAAGAGGTGGCAGCCCAAATAAGAAAAATTAACGGTTGCCGTTGATAAAAAGATTACATTTTCGTGAAGATTCTGCGAAATAGAAACAAAGTGGTGGAAAATTTACTACATTTGTTGTGAATATTCAAAATTTAAATATACTATGTCTACTACAAAGCGCATTGGCATTTTAACTTCCGGAGGTGATGCACCCGGCATGAATGCAGCTATACGTGCAGTGACACGTGCTGCAATTTACAATGGTATTAGAGTAAAAGGTATTTATCGGGGCTATAAAGGATTGGTAACAGGTGAAATTGAAGAATTTACCAATCACCATGTCAGTAATATTGTTCAACGGGGTGGTACTATCCTGAAAACAGCACGTTGCCTGGAGTTTAAAACTCCGGAAGGACGTAAATTAGCTTACGATAGGCTTGTTGAAGAAGGTATTGACGCTTTAGTTACAATTGGTGGAGATGGTACTTTAACAGGTGCACGTATCTTTGCCCAGGAGTTTAATTATCCGATTATCGGACTGCCGGGTACTATCGATAACGACCTGTATGGTACAGATATGACTATTGGCTATGATACTGCTCTTAATACAATTATGGAATGTGTGGATAAGATCCGTGATACGGCAACCTCTCACGAACGGCTTTTCTTTATTGAGGTAATGGGACGGGATGCAGGTTTCCTTGCTCTGAACGGAGCTATTGCGTCGGGTGCTGAGGCCGCTATTATTCCTGAAACATCTCTGGAAAAAGACCAGTTAGCAGAAATGATTGAAAATGGGTTCCGCAAATCAAAGAATAGTAGCATTGTGTTAGTGGCAGAAAGCGATGTGACCGGTGGTGCCATGGGAGTAGCGGAAAGAGTAAAAAAGGAATATCCCCAGTTCGATGTCCGCGTCTCCATTTTAGGACACTTACAGCGTGGTGGATCTCCTACGGCGCAGGATCGTATCCTGGCCACCCGTATGGGTATTGCTGCTATCGAAGCTTTACTTGACGATCAGCGGAATGTGATGATTGGTATTAAAAATGACCAGATCACTTACGTTCCTTTCTCACAGGCTATCAAGAAAGATAAGCCAATTAACCACGAATTGTTAAACACCTTGCGTGTTTCTTCTATTTAAAGAGTGGAATTGCTGATATAAGAAGGAATTAATCCATAAGTTCCCCGCGAAGGCGGGGATCGCATAAAAACTCCCTGTTTCCGTGAAAAAGATGGAAATTAGTCTGTCTTAGTGCGATCCCCGCTTTTGCGGGGAATATTTGTTTTGGGGTTACAGATCGTTTTGGATACCTTTTTGTAGGTTAAACTAAAAAATCTAGTGCTTCTCCTCCCGGCAGGACAAGTTTTCCAGGAAGAGGTCCATCATTCGTTTTGCAGCTACAAAGGAGCTGATCTCATTATTTAATACCTGCTGTTCCGTAGGTTTAAGCATCTTTTCTACAGCCGGATTATGATAAAATGTATCGCGCAATGTCTCGTGGATACTTTCATACATCCAATATTTTGCCTGCTCATTTCTCTTATAATCGAAATAGCCATTTGCCTTTACAAAGGCTATGTATTCGTATATCATATCCCATACCTCTTCGATACCTAGGTTATAATATCCCGAATAGGTTAATACTTTGGGTGTCCACCCCGAAGCCGGTGCCGGGAACAGATGTAAGGCGTTCCGGAACTGGGCGGCGGCTAACTTGGCCTTATCTATATTATCACCATCAGCCTTGTTAATAACAATCCCATCAGCCATTTCCATAATTCCACGTTTGATCCCCTGCAGCTCGTCTCCTGTACCTGCCAACTGGATCAACAGGAAAAAATCAACCATAGAGTGCACAGCGGTTTCACTTTGCCCCACTCCAACTGTTTCAACAAAAATAGTATCAAAACCTGCGGCTTCACACAATACAATTGTTTCGCGTGTTTTACGTGCTACTCCTCCTAATGATCCGGCAGAAGGAGAAGGGCGTATAAACGCATTTTTCTTCCGTGATAAGGCCTCCATCCGGGTTTTGTCTCCCAGGATACTTCCTTTTGAACGCTCACTGCTCGGATCTATCGCCAGCACAGCAAGTTTATGTCCTTTCTTCAGCACATGTAATCCGAAAGAATCTATCGAAGTACTTTTCCCTGCTCCCGGTACTCCGGTTATGCCTAGCCGGATGGATTTGCCGGCATGTGGAAGACATTTCTCAATAATTTCCTGGGCAATCTGCTGGTGTTCATATTTAGCACTTTCAACAAGGGTAACCGCCTGGCTTACTATAGTAATATTCCCTTTCAGTATACCTTCTACAAATTCGGCAGCAGTATATTCTTTCCGTTGTAAACGTTTCTTCAGGTAAGGATTAACTGTAGGTACGTCGGCTACGCCTTTATTCACTTTTAATCCTTTATACAATTCGTCGTTTTCAGGGTGTTCCATTGCTTTACTATTTTTCTGCAGTTACTTTCACCAGGCGTACAGGGCCGTTGGGATCGTTACAGACAATCGTAACTACTGCATCCAGCTTCGTCTTTATATCACGCGGACGCAGGGAAATTTTAAATGTTGCACTGTTTCCCGGCTTAATTTCCTTCTTACCTCCCGATACTTCAAGGATAGGGTTATCACTGCTGGCACTATAAATAAGAAGAGGAGATTTTCCTGTATTGGTAATTTCTACCGTACCCGAAACTTTACCTCCGATCAGGGGAATAATGCCACCTTTTTCAGGCAGTTTGCCGAATTCAAGCATAGTGCCTGATAATTGAGCCACGGGTGCTTTGGCCTTTTCAGACGAGGTAATCTTACTGAAATCGTCTATCAGGTTAGCAGCTATATCTATAGTCCCGCTAACAGGCTTCTCTCCCTCAACTTCGGTAATAATTACCAGCTCTGTATTTATACGGCCTTTCCGTTTAGCCTCTTTCGCCTGCAGGACAAGGTTAATTTCGCTGGTTTGTCCTGTTTTCAGCTCAGTTGCCTGCAGGTCGGCAGTCAGATAGGTGGGAGTTTTGCCCAAACGTACGCTGACAGGCTTGCTTCCTTCATTCAGGATATAGATTTTTTCGCCAACAGATTCATCAGGAGTTACCGTATTGAAAACAATATTTTTTGAACTTGATTTGATATTACCGATACTATAAGGATAGACAACCTGTAGTTTGAGCGGTTTCTTTGAAACCTGGCCTTTGATGGTTAATATGTGCCTTCTTTTATCCGTCGCATTACTGAATATAGAGATGGTTTTACGGAAAGGCCCGGGACGTCCTTTTGGATTGAAAGTTACCTGAAGCTCCCCGGTCTTGCCCGGTTCTATCGGCTCTTTTGTCCATGCAGGAGTTGTACAGCCGCAGGAAGTGGTCACACGGGTAATCACCAGCGGTGCATCACCCGAGTTCCTTATAGTAAATGTATGGCTTACAGAACCACCATCCTCCAGGATTGTACCAAAGTCATGTACATCCTGCTCAGAAGTGATCCGGATTGTATTTTGAGCCTGTATACCAACCACGAGGCAAATCAGGCAAAGGAGACAAAAAAGTGATCTTTTTATATGTAGCATTCTTCTTTAAGGCTTATATATATTATTGTTTCACATCTCCCCGGATCGTGAAGATAAAACTACCTTTCTTTCCGTTACTATATACGGAGATGGTTTTTGCGAATGGGCCGGGGCGGTTTACCGGGTCGAAAGTTACTTTTATCGTTCCCTCTTTTCCCGGGGCAATCGGCTCTTTAGTCCATTCCGGAGTTGTACAGCCACACGAGGCAATTACCCTTGTAATAATTAACGGGGCATCCCCTTCATTTTTTACGGTGAATGAATGGGTAACTTTTCCATCTTTCTCATTTATTTCTCCGAAATCATGTGTTGTAACATCCGCAGCAATTACGGCTCCTTCTTCCTGCTGTGAAAAAGCAGTACCGGTAGCCAGGAATATTGCCATTAAAATAAATATAACCTGTTTCATTTTTTTTGTTATTTTATTTGCTAACTGAGAAACGGATAAAATTCAAACCGTTTCCAGGTAACAAAGTTAATAAATAATATTTTACCTTATTCTTATCATTAAAAGTATTATTCCGTTACCTGTATCCGGCCTCCTGCCGTATGTGCGGAAAACTCAGGAGCATACAGGCATTGTACCGTAGTTATGCCTGTGGAATAATTTCCTGCACGCACTACATATACCGGATATTCCAGGATAAATGTACCTTGAGGTAAACGGTCAATAAAAATATTTTCCGCCACCTCGCCGGGAGATTGATAGTACCATAAACCCTCCCTGTACATAGAGCCCGATAACCGGGTGGCAGGTTCAAAACATCCTGCCCGTAAATCTTTTAAATGAACATACTCCATTGTACGGTCGGTACGTAAGGTTATTCGTGTCACTATTTTATCCCCCACGTTTAAGACACTATTCTCCTGGATAGGTTTAATTTGTGTACCCTTTTCATCCGTGGTTTCAATAAACAGGTTCTTTTCAATAGTGAATGTACCTTGTTGCTGTTGTATGTTATCCAACGGTTGTACAGACTGGATATATAGGGCTCCCCACGCTGGTGTATCCCCTGTTTTGTTTATAATTAATTCTTTTTTATTTTCCTGTATTTCATTTGCCGGTATCGTTTCTTTTATATATCCAGCCGGATGATTACTGGTATTTAAACGGAGATGGCGATCTCCGATGGCAAGGGTTGTCCCAACTGTTGTTTTTAACCAATCGCTACCGGTAAGTAATAATTCATAGATTGCATTGACAGTGGCCGGTATTGTTTCCCATTGTTGCGTACGTTTCTGGCTTAACAGCCATTGCTTCATCCGGTCGTTCTCTTCTTTAGTACCGGAAAGTGTATGGAAAAGTTCCATAATAAGTGTATGTACTTCGATGGGAGAAGTAAAATAATCAGCAAAACGCCGGTTATTTACCCAGTACATACCTGTTTCCGGATCTGTTGTGGCTGTTTTCCTGAACCATTCCATTATTTGCAGGGCAGTAGCCTGTTGCCCGTTCCGGATCATCAGAAAAGCTGTTTGCGCTTTCCCGTAAATAGGTTGCTGCTCCCAGGTGTTTTCTGCCAGTGTAGTATAATACCGGATCGCTTCCCGTGAGTCGCCTGCCTCCGGAATATCACGGTAAAGGCTGCGTACAAACAGATAATCAATCTGTGAGGCACTAAGCTGTTCCTGTTCCCTGTTTCTGTTACTTATAAAACTATCATATTCTTTTTTTATCTGTTTGTCGAGAAAGGCTAATGCCTGGATTTGGATCTCTTTTTCTTCCTGGGTATACTCAACTGCATTCAAATGGGTAAGTTGCGCCATCCCTTTCAGGATAAAGCGGGTTAACCGGGGATCGGAGGTAAACCCTTTGTACCATCCCCAGCCGCCATCTTCATTTTGTTGGGCTATTAATTCATTGCGTGCTTTTTGCCGCAGGTCGTTACTTCTGTTTATATCAAACAGGAGGGATAAGCTTTGCATGCGCTCGGTTTCCTGTTCTGCTGCCAGTACCCAGGGCGTTTCCTGTAAAAGGACATTTTTTAATTCCTCGTTTTGTTGTAATTTCGATAATAGCCCTGTGCCGTTCCCACCGTCCGCACTCCACTGGCGGATAGCAGCCTGTAGCTGTGGGTGGGCCTCCACAATTGAAGTTGCCAGTATATTACTGTAATAAGCACCAAACCACGAGATAATATTTTGGTTGCCGGGCTGTGAAAGGGTAGGCAAAGCCTCCACTGCATACCATACCGGATTATCTGTATATTCTATTGTCATACCGGATAAGCTGTGGCTAGCTCCTTCCGGCAATGAAAAGGGGATGTGGTAGGTACCTGTTCCGGGAAGATAATAAGGAATACTTTCCGTAACAAGCGTCCGGTTATCCAATACCGGTATCAGGTGCTGTTCCCCGTCACTATACTGGTCGCTATGGGCTGTGATACGGAAACCTATCAGGTCATAATTTTCCGGTGTTTCTATTGTCCATGCAGCCGTTGTAGTTTCTCCGGCTTCCAGCTCAAAGGCTTTTTGCGATTTGGTCAGGCAGATAACCGGTTGTTCCGTGATAGGATCAAATAATTCCAGTTGTACTCTTCCCCGGATAGGGTTGCCGGAATTATTAACCACCTGTGTACTAATCACAGCTTCATCTCCCTTCCGGATAAAGCGGGGAAGATTGGGAATAACCATTAGCTCTTTACTGCTCACGATCTCTTTACTCAGGTAGCCATACTCCAGTTGGGAGGTATGTGCCAGTACCTGGAATTTCCAGGAGGTATTACTCTCCGGTAGCTGGAACCGGATGGTTAGTTTTCCGGTAAGGTCGGATAGGAGTGAGGGATAAAAGAAAGCGGTCTCGTTAAAGTTTTCACGTACCGGGAAATTGTTTGCGTTTTGCTGACCGGGAGTTTCTGGCTGTTCCTGTTCCGGGTTTGCACTCCTATCTGTTATCGTTTCTTCCGCGAGTACGGAGTTAGTAGCTATATCCGTTGCCGATTTTCTTAACATAGGGCCGGCTCCAGAAGTTACTATTCCTTTGGTATATATCCCTCCATATATACTTCCCGGTATTTCTATGCTGTCGAATTCATATTCAGGAACTTTTATATACTCAAAGGAACAGGCGGCATAGTTGGCCGACTGTAAAAGGGCATTCCCTTCTGTAAAGGGAGGGATATACACTTGCGGCTCCCGTTCCGGTGTAAAATACCAGCGGAAAGGGCTGATTTTATCCAGTGACATGTCGTACATACCAGCCAGTGCTTCTACTGTAACCGGTAAGGAGTCTGCATTCAGTACCTGTAGTGTCCAACTCTCCTGGCTGCCGGGTTGTATACGGTCGCGGAAGGTTTCCGTCTTAATATTTAGCTTCTTATCGGGCTGCTTTTGCCGGATGGTTGTTTGTGTAGTATACAGTTTACCCTCTTTTACAAAAGTAAATGCAGCCACTATTCCTTCGCCATAACTTTCTTTCCAGGGGATAGAGAAGGTTTGATTCTCATTGGTTAACTGGTGGTAAGTGGCTGAGATACGCCTGTTGCCGGCAAATAGTTCATACAGGACATATGCCTGACTGTCGGAAGTACCGAATATAACGTTTGCGGTTTGTCCGGGTACCAGCTCCGGGTCGTTATTAATCAGCCAGACATGGGTTTGGACAGGCGGGCGCTTATCATTTATATGATAGAGGATAAAATCCTGTTCATTCCCGACCTCCCGCCTTTTGCTATCTTGTGCGGTGTACCTTATCCTGTATCTTCCTGAAGGGAGCACTTTTATTTGTTTGCCGTCTACAGGAATTCCTGACGTAAAGCTTCCTGTCTCTACAGCATTCCCTTCTGTGTACACACCTTCTTCAGATGTATTAAGAAGCGGATAGATTGTGTAGTTACCCTTTACGCTGATCTGTTCATTATTACTGGTTCGGGCGTTTATAATAATCTGCAGGGAGTCGGAGGCTATTTTATCGGGAAGATCTGCATATAATACGAAACTCGTGTTCCCAACCGTAAATGTGTATCTGCCTTCCTGTGTCTCCCCTTTGCTGTCGGTAAAGGTGGTGATTACTTCATACTGCTGGAATACCGGTATATTTGCCTCTGTATGCTCATAAAGGGGTTGGAACGGAATACTGAAACTACCATCTTTTTGCAGGTTTACTTCTCCCTGTGCTACCTGGTTATTGCCGGAATAGTTTAGTATGCCCCGGAACCATACAGGACGTTGGACAATCTGGTACATCAACGTTCCTTCCTGCATACGGATACCTGAAAATGTCTGTACCTTACCTTGTATCCGGATAGAGTCGCCAAATGAAACCTCCTCTTTCACCGGATACGTATCTATAAAGAAAGTAGGGCGTTTGTATGCTTCTACCCGTATAAAAGTGATATTATTTCCGGTCGATAAGGTGAAGGTACCGGTAAGCACATTATCGGGTAAAGTAAATTCTCCGTTGAAAGAACCGAATGAATTAGATAGGAGTTTCCTTGTGGCCACTTCCTTATTGTTAACATCCCGCAGCGTAACGGTCACTTCCCGGTTATTAATCGTATGCGAATTCTTATCCTGGGTGGTATAAACTATTCCTTTAAAAAAGAATGTTTGCCCCGGGCGGTAAATACCCCTGTCTGTAAATAAGGCTATTTCATCCCTGCTTTCATTTGTTACAGGAACAGGTCCATAGCTATAAAGGCTGGTTAGTAAGGAGGCCTGGTCGGTACCACTTACCGGCCTGTAGCCTATCAGGTCATTTCCGGAGGGTAAAACAGCCAGTCCGTTTTGATCTGTCCGGACGGTTCCTGCCAGTTCCGGTGCCTGTCTTTTTCCTGTATAGTAATTAATATCGACACCTTGTAAGGGAGCCCCGGTTTTGAAGTCGGTAGTTAATACCTCTGTCTGCTGTCCCGGCAGCGTGCGGGTAACCGTAGCCAGCCGGCTTACACTGAAAATATTACTGGTCAGGAGGGTAGTGCCGGGCGAGGAAATCTCACATTCATATAGTCCGGGTTGTACCAGAGGAATAAGCAGGATGGTATCGGATTGCTTCCATGGCAGTTCATTTACTAGTGTATAGGTATCCTGATATACCAGTTCGCCCCGGGTAGAACCGGTTTTTTCCGGTGAGGCATAGGGAGTAACCGCTTCCGGCTTTTGTAAATTGTGGTAAACCCGAATCTGTAACCAGGAAATATTTTTATAAGATAGCGCTATTTTCAGGCTGTCTTCCGGGTATACGTTGTTGGGAAGCTGGGTTACGTTTAAAATGGGCTTTTCCACCTCCATCAGCCTGTTTTTCACTATTCCTATCCGTTCGTAATCCGGATAGTTTTTTATAGCTTCCGTTAACTGCCGGTATTCTACAGCCAATAACGAATCCTGTGAGGCACTATTGCCGTATAATTGGATGAGATTGGACTTTACAGCCAGTATTTCTACTGAGAAATCATATGCCTGATAGCCGGCATAAAGGCTATCCAACGCAGCTAGGTAAGCAAGTTGGGTCTGCCTGTCAAAGCGGGAATTATATTTATATTGCAGGTATTGCAGTTCTGTCAGTACCTGTGCTTTTTTATTAGGCTGCGAGCTAAGGAAAGTAAGGAGTTGTTCATATAATTGTGGGGTGGGTTGGATCGCAAGGGCCCGGTACAAAAGCAGGTCATACAGGGTAGGACGTAATTCCGGAGAGTCTTTTCCTTCCTGCAGGAGGCCCCTAAACCGGCGGGCAGGCGTTTGTTGTAAAATAGCTTCCGGTAATAAGGAGGCGTTAATCTCCTCTGTTATTTTCTGTGTAAAGAGGTTATTGCTCCACTCCCGTATATCCGCAGGAATAAATCCGGCTATCGCCGTCCGTTGGTTGATTCGCCAGCAGTTTTGCTGGTAATAGTTACTATACAGTTCAGCCAGGATGGAATGGAGGATGGCCCGGGTTGCCGCGTCGTGTATGGTAGCTGTGTAGGTTTCAACTTCGCCGATCAGTTCAGGATACCGGTCTTCATCTATTTCAAGCTGTTCTTTGATCGTATGTAGAAGTGTATTAATCACTTTTATAGGATCGTTATTCCTGACTGCCTGACTAATCATCGTTTTATTACTAAGTGTTTGTGCTGCTTTAGAATAGATAACTATCGCAGAGATACAGCATAATACGAGTGTAAAAACAACAAATGCTCTTCTCTTCATATCTGTTTTAAACTTTTACGTTAAACATCTGCCTTTAGGATATAGATACAAAGAAAGAGCAAAAAGTTGTCAATTACCCGTTAATTAGAAATAATTAAACGTTTCTTTTACGGACATAGGTCAGGAAAGTATAGGGGTAGGCATGCTTCTCGTCGGCTTCAAATGCTTGCCGCTCAACTTCTTCCCAGTCGTTGTAGTTAATTTCCGGAAAGTAGGTATCGACATCTTCAAACGTATGATGTACGATGGTAAGATACATTTTATCGGCTATTTGCAATGCCTGTTTGTATATCATGGCACCTCCTATCATAAACACCTCTTTTTCTTTTTCGCACAGGTCAATGGCCGCATCTATCGACTCGCAGGCAAAACTGTTTATGAATACAGCTTCCGGCATAGAGGTTAGTACTATATTTTTCCGGTTGGGCAGGGCACCTTTCGGTAATGATTCGAATGTTTTGCGTCCCATGATGACCGCATTTCCTAAAGTAAGTTCCCTGAACCGTTTCATGTCATTGGGCAGATGCCATAGCAGTTGCTGGTTTTTACCAATTGCGTTATTCTCGGCGATAGCTGCAACAAGAGATATGATACTCATAATTTAATGTTTTATGCGGTTATATTTGTTTCTGAAGGTATAAATTATACGGCCACATCCCCTTTGATATGCGGATGGGCTTCATAGTTGACCAGATTAAAATCTTCGTATTTGAAATCAAAAATACTTTTTACTTCTGGGTTGATCTCCATCCGGGGTAACGCCATGGGTTGCCGGGTAAGTTGTAGTTGAACCTGTTCCAGATGGTTGGTATAAATATGTGCATCTCCTAACGTATGGACAAAATCGCCGGCTTTCAACCCGGTAACCTGTGCCATCATCTGTAAAAGTAATGCATAGGAGGCCATATTGAAAGGTACTCCCAGGAATATATCTGCACTCCGTTGGTACATTTGCAGGCTTAACCGGCCATTGGCTACATAAAACTGGAAAAAGGCATGGCAGGGAGGCAGATTCATATTTTCTAGGTCGCCCACATTCCATGCGCTTACAATGATCCGGCGTGAATCAGGATTATTTTTGATCGTATGTACTGCTTCACTGATCTGGTCGATCGATCCTCCCTTGTAATCGGGCCACGACCTCCACTGGTATCCATAAATATGTCCCAGGTCGCCATCCGGCCCGGCCCACTCGTTCCAGATCCTTACTCCATGCTCCTGCAGGTAATGTACATTGGTATCGCCTTTCAGAAACCAGAGTAGTTCGTATATGATTGATTTCAGGTGTAATTTTTTTGTCGTTAACAGCGGAAAACCTTCTTCAAGGTTAAAACGCATCTGATGCCCGAACACACTTATGGTTCCGGTTCCGGTGCGGTCTTCTTTTTTTGTCCCTTCTGTAAGTACGCGATCGAGTAAATCCAGATATTGTTTCATGTTCTTTTCTCTAGTGGGAAGCAAAAATACGAAAGGGAATCGTATTTTACAATACAATTAAAATATAACAGGAGAAACAAATTTAACCTGCTGTAAATTAATCGGCATGGATTAGCCTATTTCTTGTTTCCTGAATTATTCCCCTCATAGTAATTTTTTTGTTTTTTATCCTTCACCAGTCACAGA
>JAJPZJ010000074.1 GCA_021204405.1 Tannerellaceae bacterium
ACTCCGACTTCAAATCCAGAATTTATAATAGGACATTATGCGGATAATCATTTTAGCAAAAGCCTGTTCGGTTACTTCCGGAACTTCCGTATATTCCTTACGGGTAAAATCAAAATTATCCCAGTAATGATCTACCAGGTATGCTGCCCGCTGGGAAGGATTGGTTACAATGGTGGGAACGGATGGTAATTCGAAGGTCAGCGGTTTCTTTTCATTTTCTTTACCACCTCCAGCAGATTGTCCACTACAGGCAAAATGCAATAAACATAACGACAAAAAGAAAAAGATTCTATTCATTGTAACATCTTTTTAATTATGCAAATATAGAGTTTTTTACTTTTTACACGCTTTAATTTAAAATCCATTTATTTTTATCCCGGAAGTATACATATAAAACCGTTGGATATTCCTCCTGTGATAACCGGAAGATTTTTATGCCCGGATAAGGAGCTGTTAATACCAGCTCTGTCCTTCTCCCCGGTTACTACTTTGGTTGTATTTGAGATCTCTTAATAGGGAGGAACTTACTGCGATAGAGAAAGTATATGATTTCAGCGGGCCTACCGGTACAAAATTTACAGTCATCTGCCAGCAATGGAGGTTACGGCTTAGGTTACAGGTCATATATGAGATTTTATTCGCATCAAAGTCATAAGTAGCATTAAAGCTTAGGCGCCAGTTTTTAGTAGGCTGGATACTACCGTTAAAGGTTAATGCATGGGTAAGCCGGTAGTTATATTCGTCTTTATTGTAATTAAAATCTCCATATCCTACTCGTAAGCTATAGTTGAAAGATAAACTCCAGGGAATAGCATGGCGCAGATAGCCATCAGCATCGTAATCGCCGCTGGTATCTTCTTTCTCTGTACGCAGGCGCCGCACACCTGTTTCCATATCTTCATTTTCAAAATACTCAGGGCCTCCTCCGATAGTTCCGTCGGGTATCTCACTTTCCAGTTCAGCCAGTGCAGCAGGATCAACACCACTACCTTTTCCTCCAAACCATTTACTGAAGGTTTCATTATTAAATGTATAGGCATAACTTAAACTGGTAGAGCGCAGGCGGCCAATCCCTTTCCCTACCGTCCAGCGAGGTTTGTTTACCCTGCGGAAAGATGTATTCTCAGCATTTGATTCGTATGTATAAGTGTCAAATACTCCCGTGATATTCATTGTATAGCTTTTCGAGAATTTAATACGCAAACCCACATTCAGGTCGCTCCATTGAAAAGAGTCGGCCGCCAGGTTATAACTTCCGGATAAAGATAGTTTATCAATTAAGCTGATTTTACGGAAGCCCGTACTATCCTTATCTGTACGAATCTTCATCTCCAGGTTATTATCCAGCGAGAAGGCTATATTGCCTGATTTGCCTCTCCCGGGAGCACCAAATATCTGGTGAGAAAAAAGAGAATAAGTGATTGTATCCCGTACACCGTCGTAGCGGTCATACGCATAGTTTTCATAATATCCGTAACGTGGATTGCCAAAGTCAGGAGCTATATTAAAACTTAAGGTAGGCTCCATACGATGCCTGATCATCTCTACCTTATCTCCCAGGAAAGGTAATAGTTTAAAGAAACCGTAAACAGTGGTAGAGGCTGAAACAGAGGCCGTATAATTATATACCCGGTAAAAGCCATAGGTAGTATCCCTGGCTACCATTGAGTTCAGCGCCGGGTCAAACTCCTGTTCGATCTTATTGGTATACCAACGCTCCGTATAGTTGAAAGAGGGAGAAATATTGAAATATTTGAAAATGGAGAAAGTCGCACTTACAGGAATGGTGTGTTGCATGGCATTTCGCCAGTCTTTAATCAAACTGGCCTGGAAGAACTCACTTTCTTTCGTTTCCACACTATTCCGCAAATAACCGGTATAGCTCATAGATACTTTTTCATACCATCGTTCTTTACCTATGGCGTTTTTCCGTTTCAACGGATAGACACGGCTTAAGGTGAATGTTAAGTCCGGCAGTGTTACAGCCAGGGTTGAGTCTTGCGTACGCTGGTTTACACTCATGGTGGCCGACATACTGAACGGGCTATTCGGAAAGCGCTGGCTTACACTAATGGTTGAACTTTTTGTGTTTTGGGTTGCCTCGGCAGTTGTCTGGGCGATATTGCTATTCCGGTTATAGCTACTGGTTGAGAAGTTTACACTGGCAGAAAGCGTACGGTACGGGTTGGCTTTTGCATCCTGTGTATGTGTCCAGCTAATTTTAAAGTCTTTTGAAAGACTATAGTCGGGAGCTGTAAAATCATGTGTTTTATCCCCCAGTTTCGTTACAATATAATTGGCATTAAAACTACCGGAATATTTATATCGTTTGCGGTACGAAGAGCGGGTAGTAAGTCCCCACGAACCTTTTGTATAGATCTCACCCGTTAGTGCCAGATCGACATAATCATTAATAGCAAAATAATATCCACCATCCCGCAAAAAGAATCCACGCTGGCTCTCATCCCCGAAAGTAGGCATCAGGATACCGGAAGAGTAGGAGCTGGAAAAGGGAAAAAAACAGAAGGGTAACCCTAATGGGTATAAAGGAACATCCTCGAATACCAAATATGCAGGACCTGTAACAATATTCTTGTTGGGCCTTACCTTAGCCTTGGTTATATGGATATAAAAGTGAGGATGGTCGTGGTTATCGCAGGTGGTATACCGTCCGCCTACCATATTCAGGATATCATCATCCATTTTTTTGGTACGGCCGGCTGTTACGTATCCCTCTCCCTGCTGGGTTATGACATCGGTTATATAACCCTTTTGCGTCTTGAAGTTGTAACGCATGGTACGGGATTCATACTGGTCGCTCCGGTCTATAAACAACGGATAACCAAACTCATTACCCAGTGAGTCAAGGTCAAAACGAGCATATACAAGGCTACTGTCGAGATTCATTTCTATGAGTTCCGACTGCAATTGAATTTCCTGGTATTTCACATCTGCTTCACCGAACAGGTAGGCCCAGTTGCCGGCAGTCATAACAATAGAGTCTTCGGCCTGGTAAAAGACAGGCGCATCCAGTGGGCCTTGTTTGGCAGGTGCTATTGAATCGGCAGGCATGCCACTATCTATGGCTTCCGGAATGATACTATCTAAAGGCACCGGTGGGATAGAATCTACTAAAACAGAGGCAGGCATACTGTCGGTAATGACAGGTATCACACTATCAATAGGTACAGTTATTTCCTGTGCCTTAGCGAACCAACCTCCTATAAGGAAAAATAATAAGATTATTAAGCCTCTGTATTTCGAAAACATTCTATGCTTCTTAGCAGTGTGTTACAGCGTACAAATGTATAATAAATAAATGAGCCCTACTCTTTTTATTCCGCTAAAAAGAGTTTACTCCAGTTATCAAAACGCATAATTGTCTCATTTCCATACCGGGATAAACCCTTCCTGATCTTACCGATAGATTTCTCTTTTTCAGGATGGCTTTTACTATAAAATTTATCGGCAAAACAGATAAGTTGTTCTTCCGGGGAAACCGGCAGGTAATCCTGTACAGGTATAGGTAATTGCTCTGCAATAACCATCTCTTTCGATATACCAGTTCCTGTATGCCGTTCACAGACAAGTGCATGCCGGGGGTATCCCTCCTGCCTCATCAGGCCGGCACCCAGGTGACCATGGCAAATATATTCGGCTTCCCCGTAGCAGCCTATTTCAGGTGCATTACATAAAAACACACCAATATCATGCAACATGGCAGCTTCGTAAATGAAAGACAGGTCAAGTCTCATTTCCGGATGTTTCCGTGCAATCGTCAATGCTTTTTTTGTTACCTGTTTACTGTGATGAAGCAAGATTTGATAAGCTTCCGTATTGGCAGGATAATATTTTTCGATGATCTTTACCGGATCCATTCCCATTTCCTACGTATTAATTGGTTATAAAACGGTTACAAAGATAGAGATAGCCCGGAAAAAATAGTGGAATTATTGTTATATCAATAGCTAATAGACAATTAATAATATTAAAAACGAGGTGGTATCATTAAAAAAAGATAACATTTACTACATTTGTAATATTGAAAATTAAACGCATCCGATATGAAATTACACAGCTTTTTTATAAGCTTATTGCTAGTGACTATAGTGTTCCTCCCCAGGTTTTCCTTACAAGCTTCAGTCCGTGTCGGAGCTGAGCGGATGGATATTATCACCCGGTTGCTGGATGGAAAAAAGGTAGGGCTGGTAGTGAATCATACAGCCATCCTGGAATCATGCCAGATTCATTTGCTGGATGCCTTACTGGAAGAAGGTATACAGGTAGAGAAGGTTTTTGCGCCTGAGCACGGGTTTCGGGGAACAGCTGATGCCGGTGCGGATGTAACAGATAGCCGGGATAAACGGACAGGGATACCGATTATCTCTATTTACGGGAAAAACAAAAAACCTACTGCTGCCCAGTTAAAAGGGCTTGATGTGGTTGTTTTTGATATACAGGATGTTGGTACACGCTTTTTTACCTACATAAGTACCATGCATTATGTAATGGAAGCTTGTGCGGAAAACGACCTTGAGTTTGTAGTATTGGATCGCCCGAATCCTAACGACTTTGTAGATGGCCCGGTTCGTCAACCGGGGTTAGAGTCTTTTGTAAGCATGCATCCTATTCCCTTATTACACGGGCTTACCATAGGTGAACTGGCCTGGATGATTAATAATGAAGGGTGGCTTGAAAGTACGCCCGGTACCTGCAAATTACATATTGTTCCGATGGAGAACTGGAAGCATGGTGATCCTTACTGGCTACCGGTAAAGCCTTCGCCTAATTTGCCTAATGATCAGGCAATCCGGCTTTATCCGTCGCTCTGTTTTTTTGAGGCGACTCCTTTCAGTATCGGGCGGGGTACCTATTATCCCTTTCAGGTGATTGGTTATCCGGATCCTACATATGGGGATTTCACCTTTACTCCTACTTCCCTGCCCGGGTTTGATACCAACCCTTTACAAAAAGATAAGAAATGCTATGGGGTTGATTTGCGTGAATATCCTTTTGAGGGAGGACTGACGCTACGGTTTTTTATCAACTTTTTTAATAAAGCCGGTAAAGATGCCAAATTCTTTTTTTCGCGTGGCAATTGGTTTGACCTGCTGGCCGGTAACCGGGAGTTACGGAAGCAAATTATCCAGGGAGTAAGTGAAGAAGAGATACGCGAAAGCTGGCAGCCGGAGCTGAATCGATATAAGGAAATACGGAAAAAGTATCTTTTGTATCCGGATTATCTTAATTAAGGAAAGATGTTTTTTGAAGTGAAGGCATACCACCAGTCGTGATCGAAAGTTTTGCAGTCCAGAAAGGACATCCTATCTTAGCCCAGTACGAAGTACTGGGTAATTGAGATTGAGTTTTTGAGTGCTGTAAGCACGACATAAAAATATTCATACGAGCATATTTCTATTTATGCCGTCCTTACAGGACTCATCCTCGATTACACATTTAAACCCAGCACTTCGTACTGGGCTAAGAAGTGTTGTTCTTTCAGAACTCCAAACCCTAGATAAACCTTATCTGAAATCATTCAGTTAACATGGATCGTTCACCCGAATATTTATATAGACACACAGTGTAGGTCTGATATAAACAAAAAAATAAAAAGGCGACTCTTACCAGAAGAGCCGCCTTTCCCATCATATACATCTTATTTTCATCGTTCAATTACCATGATACGGGTATTATCCATACCATAGAAAATAACTTTACCGGTTGCGGGCGATGCTTCATACCGTACGATATTATCCAAAACCTTGAATAACTCTTGTTCGCCACTCATATCCGGACAAGCCATCCGGGTTGAAATAACCTGAAGGAATTTAATTACATTATTATTAGTTGTATTGGTAGGAAATTCAATATTTCCCGACATACGGTTACATCCGGCATTTCCGGAAAAAGCAAGGCGCGGAATATCAAAGTTAATTGTTTGCCCGGTTTCTGACGCATTTAAAGATTTTCCATTCAACTCTACGATTTTCCATTCGCCATTCAGGCTGGCCATAGGAGTATAGGCAGAGGTTGTTTGCCGTGTACCACAGGAAACCAGTACTCCTACAAATACAAGTACTATACTTATTACTAAATACTTCTTCATATTAATCTGCTTTTTCTAGAACTAAAATAACATTGTCGCCTGTACCCACAAGATACATCTGCTTATCATGCTTACCCATTTTTACCCGGGTAATTTCCTGTATTCCTTTCAATACTTTATCTTATGTCTCCAGATGTGGGCAGGCCATCATAGTAGTAGTGCCCGGAGCAATACGGATAACCGATACATCTTCATTATCACGGGAGAAAGTGCTATTAAAAATATTACAGCCGGCATTCCCGTGGATTTTGTCATCTGAGGTATTAAACTCAATGAAAGGCATATTTTCCTGCTGGATCTTTGTTCCGTTCACTTCAGTGATCGTCCAGGTTCCATCCAGTTTATTCACATCTACTTTAGAGTCTGAACAAGCAACCATTAAGGCTGCAACCGGAAGCAAAACCATATATAACAACGTTTTCTTCATAACTAACATTCATTAAATATTTCTTTCTATTATAGGATAAGACGGAAAATCCGCCTTAAATGTTTACACCGGAAGAGGGTTTTATTCTAAATTAACATTTGATTGTATTAACGATCGCTTCTTCCATTTCTGCGTGCGCCAACGCAGGGCCAGTACAATTCCACGCGACCATTCGTCCATCGCAAAAGCAATCCACATACCAGCCAGACCAAATCCCCATACGATACCAAACAGATAGCCACAGCATACGGCAAAGAACCACATGCAGAACAGTTCTATAATTACCGGTACAACAATATCCCCTGCCGAACGTAAAGTAAACAGGAAAAGAAGGACGGTGACCCTGCCATGTTCGAGTACAATATCAATAAAAAGTACACTAAGGGCTATTTGTATAATTGTTTCATTGTCCGTAAATATTCCCAATAGCTGTTTTCCCAGCAACCAGACAGAAACACTGGCTATACAAGTTACCAGCAACGATTTCCGTCAGGCATACCAGCTTAACAGGTAGGCAGCCTGTTTCTTAACGGCACCAATCAGGTTACCGGTACTTATAGAAGCAGCCTGGGCTATAGACAGAGAAAAAAGATAACCTATGATAACGATATTCATTACATACACTCTGGCTGTAAGCACTTCATTACCAAGCATATTTATAAAATAAACGATCACGACCTGTGAAGCATCATAAGATAATTGTTCTAAGGCCGAAGGGATACCGATTTTTAATACACTTTTAAGCTTCTGTACAGGAAACGGCCTGAAATAGGCTAACGGCATCTTTTTAATTAACCTTTTGAATAAGGTAAAGAACAACAACAGCATAGCCACACCCCGGCAGATAGAGGTGGAAATAGCTGCACCTTCTACCCCTAATTCCGGAAAACCAAAATGACCAAAGATAAGGGAGTAATTACCAAATACATTCAGGATATTGACCAGGATGGTAACCTGCATCGCATAATTTGGTTTATTAGCTGCCCTGAGGACAGCCGAAATAGTAAAACTGATTGCCTGAAAAAAGCCGAACCCACCCACAATCCGCATATATGTTGAGGCATCTCCCATAAGGTCTGGCCGGATATCCATCGCAACCAGCATATGTTTGCCAAAGAAGAATAAGGCTATACTAATAAGGAGCCCTACCGTTGCATTGAAGAGAAGGGATGAACCAACAACCTGTATAAATTTTTATTTCCCCGTGCTCCATAATAGAGGGCACACATCACTGCCGTACCGGTAGTAGTGATATTAAATAAAAGAAAAACCATATTCAGTAACTGGTTCACTACTCCAACCGCAGCTACACTGTTATCTGAGTATTGGCTTAACATTAGGGTATCTACCACTCCCAGTGTAAGCATAAGTAAAGTTTCTATAAAAATAGGTCCTGTCAACTTAAAGAGTTTGCCCTTAAGTCCTTTTGGCCTTTGTGCCAGCCGCTCAATATTCATAATTCCTAAACAATCTTCTTAAAGGATGCAAATGTACAAAGGTTTCACGGAATAACTATTTCCTGATTTATATTATTGGCTAACTTTGTAGCTTACATAATCACTACTAACGACTTAACGATATGAAAAACGTTGTTCAGCAAAATGAACGAAGCAAAAAACAATCTTTATCGATATTAACTCTATTGATTAGTGTTCTTACGATCAATCTCTTTTTATGTACTAATTACAAACAGGCAGAGGAGCCAGAAATTAGTATTGAAAAAGACAGTACGGTTGTGCATTATCCCTTTGGGATCGATACAAGCCTTTTCCGGGTGGCCGAATATACGATTAAAAGCGGCGACAATATCGGCGGAATATTTAACCGGCTGGGATTTGCAGCCTCGCGGGTAGATAGTATCTGTAAAGCGGCAAGCGGTGTATTAGATCCTACTAAACTGCGGGCAGGTATGCATTATATGACTTTTAGTAATCAGGAATCTCCGGAAAAAATAGCGTATATTGCCTTTGCCAAATCGCAGACAGATTATGCAGTGATTGATCTGGGCCGGGATTCTATAGTTGCCTACGAGTATAATAAGCCGGTCACTTATAAAAGACATTATGCAGAAGGTACTTTAAACACCTCTTTATGGAATGTATTGAAAGCCAGTGGAGCCAATCCACTGCTGGCACTTAAGATATCTGATGTATTTGCCTGGCAAATAGATTTTTTTGATATTAAAAACGGAGATTCTTTTGAGGTTATATATGATGTAGCTTATATCGACGATACGACAGCCCTGCATGTCGCTTCTATAGAAGGAGCTATATTCAAACACCAGGGTAAAGAATATACGGCTATTCCTTTTACTCAGGATAGTATTTTTGAGTATTTTGATGCTGAGGGCAATAGCTTACGAAAAGCTTTCCTGAAAGCTCCGCTTGACTTTTTTCGGATTACTTCACGGTTTACCAATTCACGGTTCCATCCGGTATTGAAACGTTACAGAGCGCACCACGGGGTTGATTATGCCGCACCGGTTGGAATGCCTGTAAAAAGTATCGGTGCGGGTACTGTCATTGCAAAAGGATATGAGAGTGGCGGAGGTAATTATATTAAAGTGAAACATAATTCGATTTATACTACTAGCTACATGCACCTGAGTAAGTTTGCTAAAGATATCCAGATCGGCAGCCATGTACAGCAGGGACAAGAAATTGGGTATGTAGGCTCTACCGGTCTTTCAACCGGCCCCCACCTCGATTTCAGGGTATATAAAAACGGACAGCCGATTGACCCGCTTACTATGGAAGCTCCTCCCTCTTTACCTGTTAAACCGGAGCTAACAGATAGCTTCCTGGTTATAAAACAACAGGTATTTGCTGAAATAGAGACATTCAGAAAATATTATCTCGGCGGAAGAAGTAGATATGGAGAGAAACCTGCTGACAGCAGTTAGGGACAAAGAGTAAAGAACGATCTTTTATCAACAACAAATTAAAAACAAATGAAATTTTTAGAAAATATTATCTGGCTGGTCTGTGGTGGTTTAGTGACCTGTATCGAATATTTACTAGCCAGCATCTTGCTAATGATTACGATTATTGGTATTCCGTTCGGATTACAGACCATCAAACTGGCGTTACTGGCGCTATGGCCGTTTGGAAGTAAAGTAGAAGATTCAGGAAATGCGGGAGGATGCATTTCACTAATTATGAATATCATCTGGATATTTATAGGAGGTATATGGATCTGCCTTACACACTTGGTATTCGGGCTACTTTTATGTCTGACAATTATAGGTATTCCTTTCGGAAGGCAACATTTCAAAATGGCCGCACTGGCATTGAGTCCATTCGGTAAACGTATTTCCTGAGGCTCTTATTGGATTAACGGATAGTTGGCACGCGCTTCATCGCGGGAGCAGGCATTGAAATGCCACTATTCATACAGGATTGTCCGGAAACCGGCTTGCCTCATCACCCGGCGAAGTAATTGCCGGTTACGGTAGGCCTCTTCTGTTATTTTTCCGGTAGCCACTAATTGTTCTTCGTTATTAATATGAGCCTCGTCTCCGAAAAAGTCAAACGGGGTCCCCATAGGCAAGGGGTTGCCATTTCCATCTACAATAGTAAGATCTACTGCCATGCCGTAATTATGCAAACCTCCTCCATTAGCCGGATTACTTACATAGTTGGTTTTCCCGGTTACTTGGGCAAGTTTCCACATTTTCTTTTGTACTGATATAGGGCGCACGGCATCATATATCAGCAAGGAGTAAACAGGATATTCTTGTTTCAGGTAAAGTTGTGCTTTTGCCAGCATATAAGCAGTTATAGGGTGTAGCCAGGCTTTCGTCAGTCCATCATACAGTTGTTCACCCATAAAATTATCAGTAGTACTGTATTTGAGGGAAACCTGGATGGAAGGATCGAGTGTTGAAATATCCACCAATCCTTTTTCAGCCATTTCTTTATCCAGATCGCCGGCATACATACCAGACGGAAGAAAAAGAGCGAATAACAATAATAGGTATATCTTCGTATCTATACGCATACACATTTATTTATCGATCGTAACTTTTTGCACCGCTATCGGATGACTTAAAAAGACTGTGGCGGCCTCCGAAAATTTCGTAGCCGACCCGGTGGTCAGGAAACGGGAGGTTCCATTGCGGGTTAGCCTGCTTTCCATTCCCGGATGACGCTTCAGGTAATCCTGCAGACTATTTGCCACATATTCACCCTGCGAAAATAAAGAGATACCCGCGGGTACATACTGCCTGATCTTATCTATTAAAAGCGGATAATGGGTACATCCTAATACTAATGTATCAATCTGCGGATCTTTAGCCAGTATTTCATCCAGGTTTTTCTTTATAAAGTAATCGGCTCCCGGCGAATTAAACTCATTATTCTCTACCAAAGGTACCCACATCGGACAAGCTTGCCCAGTCACTTTTATATGAGGGAACATTTTTTTTATTTTCAGTGTATAAGAACGTGACGAAATCGTTTCTGCGGTGCCCAATACCCCGATATGTTTTGTATGGCTGACCTCATCCATTAATTCTACTGTAGGACGGATCACACCCAAGACACGCCGTTCCGGAGCCAGTTTCGGCAGGTTTTTCTGCTGGATGTTACGCAAAGCCTTTGCAGAGGCGGTATTACAAGCCAGGATTACCAATTGGCATCCTTCATCAAACAATTTCTTTACGGCCTGTAGGGTAAATTTATACACTACCTCGAACGAACGCGTCCCATAAGGTGCACGGGCATTATCTCCCAGATAAATATAATCATACCCAGGCATCAGTTGTTGTATTTTATCGAAGATAGTTAATCCACCATAACCGGAATCAAAAATTCCGATAGGTCCTTGTTGATTGGTTGCCATGCTACAAATTTAGTATAAAAACAACAAAAGGATGCCTCTTAGTTGAGACATCCTTTTGTATATGGGTATTTAATTCTTTTTATTATAATCCCAGCTTCGTTCTTACGAAGGGAGTAGCATCTACCGCATTGGTTCCAATATAAAGGAGTGCAGCGGGATCGATTACATAAGTATACCCTTTTTCCTGTCCTACTGCTTCAATGGCTCTCTGCAATCTTTCCTGAATTGGCTGTAGCAAATCCTGTTGTTTTTTCTGTACATCCTGTTGAGCTACCTGTACGAAATTTTCCAGACGGGTACGGATATCTTCGATCTCCTGCATTCTTCTCAGTTTAATATTCTCAGTTAATTCATTCTGTTGTGCAATAAAGTCTGAATATTTTTTTTGATATTCATCCTGCATCTGTTGCATTTCCACTCTATATTTTTCGTTCAGATCAGTCATTTGTTTTTCTATATCTGAAATTTCAGGCATGCTCATAAAAACGTCACTGGTATTTACATAAGCAATTTTCACTTCCTGAGCAATTACTCCTAACGGGAGCATCATAAACAACAAAACTATAAGTTTCTTCATTTTCTAATCTCTATATTATTATTATATTATTTGTTACTATTATTATTATTATATTATTTGTTACTATTCTTTTTTGTTTTTACATTATAAAGCGCACAAATGTAAGCATTTATTTTGAATATCCTAGTTTAACCAACACTTCATTGCTGATATCGATTTTAGGAGAGGCAAAAATAATACTCATGGCCGATGCACGATCCAGGATCAATTGATAGCCTTTATCATCGGATATTTGTTTTACAGCATTATAAATTTCATCCTGTATCGGACGCATCAGACTTTCACGTCTTTTATACAGTTCACCGTCAGGTCCAAAGTACTTACGTTTCAACTCCTGGGCTTCCTGCTCTTTTTGTACGATTTCCTCTTCACGTTTGCTTTTCATTTCGGCCGAAAGGAATACAAGGTCACTCTGATAGTTTTTATACATATTCTGGGCTTCCTGCTGTACGGCATCAATCTCGTTCTGCCATCTTACAGATATCTGGCTTAATTGCTCATTAGTCATTTCATAAGCCGGAATATTCTTCAGAATATATTCCATATCAATCAAGGCAAACTTTTGGGCATTTCCTGCAAATGCACATAGTAACATTAAACAGCTTAGTGCAAAAAATCTTTTCATATCCAATATACATTTTATTGTTTTTACCTTCTGACTATAAATATAGCAGAAGGTTTAGAACAGCAAGCCTAAATTACGTTAAATTAAAATTCCTGTCCGATAATAAAGTGGAAATTGCTTCCGCTACGGCCACTACTACCACCATAATTAGGAGTATCGAACCCGTATGCCCAGTCAATACCCATCAACCCAATCATAGGCAGGAAGATACGCACACCCACACCAGCAGAACGCTTCAGATCGAACGGACTAAAGCTCTTCACATCCTGCCATGCATTACCAGCTTCAACGAATACCAAACCATAGATGGTTGAAGAAGGTTCTAACAGGAACGGATAGCGCAATTCCATCGACAAGCGTGAATAGGCATATCCATAGGAGTTATAACCACCGTTACCAGCAATACTACCATTATCATATCCTCTCAAACCGATTGTTTCAGTAGCATACGTACTTGAATATCCGCTCATACCATCACCCCCCATATAGAAGGTTTCAAAAGGAGTCTTTTTATGTTTGTTATACATACCCAGGAAACCATACTCTACACGTGACATCAATACAGGGGTTCTCTTTACATTCATAGAGGCCAGCGGAGAAAAGATCTTGGCTTTGAATTTCCATTTATGGTATTCAATGAATCTGAACTTTGATTCATCTTGATCGCTCATATTCGCATAATCTTTTCCATCCCACAACGAATAAGGAGGTGTTGCTGTAACAGAAAGGGAGAATTGTGAACCATGGCGTGTATACAACGGATTATCAATAGAGTTACGTTGTAACATCAATTCCAGGTTAATATTATGACTGGTACCGTTGCTAACTAAGAAGTAGTCCCAGTCTTTCATCATATACAACTGGTAGTTCAATGTAGCCATAAACTGGAAATAGTCATCCGGCCAGTTCAAACGTTTACCATATCCAGTAGCTATACCAAACATCTGGATGTATTTATCCGGATTCAATGCATATGAATAATCATAGCCATAACTTCCATAGCCATAATTGCTATAGCTACCATAATAAGAATATGGATTATAAAAACTACCATATCCATAATTACTTAAGTAATTGGAACTAATATCTGTCTGTTTCGAAAAATAGGCACTTACCGAAAGCGTATTCGGGCGTTTCCCTCCAAACCAAGGGTCAATAAAGGAGATACTATACGCCTGATAATAACGACCGTTGGTTTGTCCGCTCAACGCCAGTGTCTGTCCTTCTCCCTGTGGAATAATACCTTTATATGTTTTAGGATTCAGGAAGTTCTTCATAGAGAAGTTTGTGAACTTCAAGCTTAATTTACCGATTACACCGGTTTGCCCCCAACCCGCTGAGAACTCAATCTGGTCATTTGCTTTTGAAACCAGATTATATTGAATATCAACCGTACCTGTTTCCAGGTCAGGCACCGGTACCGGATTCATATTTTCAGGATCGAAATGTTCCATCTGGGCAATTTCACGAATGGAACGTACTAAGTCTTCACGGCTAAACAACATCCCCGGTTTAGTACGTAACTCACGTCTTACGATATCTTCATACAAACGGTCGTTACCATTAATAATAACCCTGTTAATACTTGCCTGCGGACCTTCCTGAATACGGATCTCAAGGAAAATAGAGTCATTGTCCACATCTACCTCCACCGGATCGGCACTAAAGAAGATATATCCATTATTATAATAAATATTTGCTACTGCATCTTCATCGGTATTCAAACGTTCTTCCAGCTTTTTCTGGTTATATACTTCACCAGGTTTCATATTCAACACAGCTTCCAACAGCTCGGTTGCATATTTAGTATTTCCAACGAAACGAATATCCTTCAGGAAGTATCGTTGCCCTTCATCTACAGTTAAGAAAACATCAACTGTTTTTTCATTAAAGTTAGCTACACTATCAAATACCAGAACAGCATCCCGGTATCCATGTTCATTATATTTAGCAATAATATTCTTTTTGTCATTCTCGTATTCTTCTGTTGTGAACTTTTTGGTACTGAACATCTCACGTACACTGGTACGGAAGTCACGTTTAAGAGAGAATTTCTCATTGGTTTTCTTCATTGCTTTTTTCAAAGCACGGTCTGAAAGAGCTGAGTTTCCTTCAATATGGATCTGATGTATCTTGGTTTTTTCATTTTTATCAATATCAATATTGAGTATTACTTCATCTTCGTGTGCCAGATCATCTTTCTGTGTAATATCAACCTCCACATTCTTAAATCCTTTCGCATCAAAATAGCGCTGTATCACAATTTTAGCACGGTCTACCAGGTTAGGAGTAATCTGGAAACCTTTTTTCAGATTCAGACGTGCTTCCAGGTCTTCCCGTTCTCCCTTTTTAATACCGGAGTAGTGTACTTCCGAAATACGCGGGCGTTGTTTAAGCTGGATCTCCAGCCATACCTGTCCATCTTCTATCTTGGTTGCTAAAATTTTTACATCAGAAAACAATCCGTGACGCCAGAAGCGTTTTACAGCAGTAGTAATCTCATCACCAGGAATACTTACTTCATCACCTACCGACAGGCCTGAAAATCCTATCAGTACAAAATCATCATAATTTTTGACCCCAGTAACCTGTATGTCAGCAATCTTATACTTTTTGGGAGTCAACGAATAGGATATAACCGGTACTTCTACCAGTGTTTCAACCAGGGTGGTGTCATTTTCCTGAGCAAAAATTCCACAGGCAATACTCAGGAAAATAGAAAACAACACAATTTTTTTGTACATATAACAGCTACTGTTTATAAGATTAATTGCTCACTTGTTTTACCGAACCGGCGTTCACGATCCTGATAATACAATATAGCTTCATACAATTCTTCTTCTCTAAAGTCCGGCCAATACATATCAGTAAAATAAAACTCTGCATACGACAATTGCCATAGCAAAAAGTTACTGATACGTTTCTCACCACCGGTTCTGATCAACAGATCCGGATCTGGTATACCTTTGGTCGTAAGGTAGTCTGAGACAACTGCCTCAGTTATATCGTTGGGGGTAATTTTTCCATCTAAAATCTCTCTGGCTATCTGCTGCAGGGCATGCGTTATTTCCCATCTAGCCGAATAGCTGAGTGCCAGAACCAAGGTAGTTCCGGTATTGGAAGAAGTTTCCTCTATACATTGTTGTAATGTCTGATACGCTTCCTGCGGTAAACGTTCCAGATTACCAACAGCCATCAAACGCACATTATTTTTCATCAGGTCGGGCGTCTCCCGGTGAATAGCTGTTACAAGCAATGACATCAGGGTCTGAACCTCCGCTTGCGGACGGTTCCAGTTTTCTGTTGAGAAAGTATAAACCGTTAGGTATTTTAATCCCAGGCGCGAAACAGCCTCTACAATCTTACGTACGGAAACAACGCCCTCCTGATGTCCAAAGCTGCGGCCTTTTCCTCTTGCTTTAGCCCACCGGCCGTTTCCGTCCATAATAATTGCCACATGCTTGGGCAAACGGTCTTCATCTATGCTATCAAATAAAGACATTCTTTTTAATATCTGAAACTACTGTTACTATTTGCATTATTACAATCGTTATTTCGTGGTCCGAAATCCCAGGTAATTGAAAACAGTAGAAAAGAATACCAATCGTTATTCTTTAAAAAACTTCCTTTTATATGATAAGGATCTTTCAGGGAATCTTTTCCTTCCAGATTATCAGCAAACAGCTTCCGGAAAGAAAACTCACAACCCAGATTGATCCGGTTTTTCACTTTATATTTTACCCCTACACCCAACGGTATGTTAGGTCCGGCAAAAGTTCCGTCTCCACCGGGTGCCACAGTAAAACCCAGGCCCAGAAAAATGTAAGGAGTAATTCGCTTCGTATTCAGATACCCGAACTGGTCACTATACGGAAAGAAGTTAAACTCCATCTGTCCTCCCAACTCGATCAGACTACGTGTAAAAGAGGTCTGAAGGTTATCCGGAAAAACGTTATCCAGTCCTTCCGTACTACCTGAAACCTGCCCCCACATCAGATTGCCTTTAAAGGCCCATCTGAAATTAGCATTATAGCGAAATACAGCTCCTAAAGCGGGATTCATCCCTTTAAAAAGGGTATTCTTATTTACATCCCCCATATAGAAAGCACCTCCGGCCATTCCTCCTATTTCATACTTGTACTCCTGTGCCTGTGAAGAGAGGGATACAGTAAGAAATAAGAATAAGCAGCGTAAACGTTGAAAAAAAGTTGAAGTCATAATTATGCACTGTTATATTACTACCCCTTTTTCCCTAACGTTAAAAACCTCACAAAATTATAATTTATATATGAAGTTATTTTTTAGAGAATCCAAGCCGGTTAATGCGTCCACGCCAGATCTGATCCAGCACATTCCCATTACGGCTTTCCTTTCCGCCAAAAATAAGCATATAATCATTATCATCTACATAGATCGAAGCAAAACCACGAGCCTTGTAAGCCTCCGGTAATATAACTAACGAATCGGCAGTGGCCCAGCTTACCCCTTTATCTATTGACACATACATGTCTTTTGTAGCTATATTATCTTTGTCAATGCCACCTATCAGATAATACTTATCATCGTACAAGGTAAGCATAGCTCCTTCTTTTTGTTCAAAGAAATTAGCCCGGTCATCTGTGAGCTTCATCCATTCCAATCCGTCAAAAGTAGACCATGCGGTATTCAGCAATTCGTTATTTTCATCCCTGCCTGCAACCAGCATCAACCGGTAATAATTTCCGGATTATAGCTATAGTTATCTTCTCCGTAAGCGCTAAAACCAGAAACAGGAAAACCATTATTAATAGCCTCTCCTGTTTTCCATTCCAGGTCCATACCCAGTGTGGCATATATTATTTGACCGCCTTCTTCAATCAGCGCTGCCACTGATTTAGCTTGTGTTTTATCATCAGCAGGATTTATGGCACCCAGTAAAGCTCTAACCCTAACTGAAGTATCCAGTAAATTCCATTCCTGTCCATTTCTTGAACAATACAAATTACCATCGGTTGCAGGAATAAAGAAATAATTATCCAGTATTATTAATTGTTGCAGGTTCAGCAGGCTTGCAGGTAATCCACTTAAAGACAGTTGCTCCCACTGTAACTCATTGCTTACAGGAGAAGAGTAAAGTTGATAGCCTGATGTATTAGAGACATACATCAGATACTGTTTTACCCCATTATTTTCAGCAACAATAACTTTCAGGTCGGTCAACGTTTGACTGATTACATTATCAGCATATAATTTCCATACCATACTGTCCGGATTGATCTGATGGATATTGACCTGTGCCATATAGGCTTTAGTTGTAATTCCATCGTACGCATGAGAGATAATCTTTACAGCTTGGGAAAAGTCGACAGAATCAGTTTTGGTCGCATAAATAGTATCCCCACTTACTTCGGGTATTATTTCAACATACGAAGTACCTGCACCGAAAGTAGTAGTACATAACACGGTGTCCAAAACTGTACCAAACGGCAAGGAATCCACATTATAAATAAGTCCATTCTGCTGATCTATAGTAAATTTAGTAGTTTTCAAAACGGCAATAGAGTCGTGTGATAGTGTAAAAGTGAAGACTCTGTAATCGGTCACCATATCATATTCCCTGATATTTGAATTCAGGCACAACGACAAGATCAACAGCATCCAACCAGTAACGAGTAATACGATCTTATTTTTCATCAAAAAAAGAGATTTATTTCATATAAGCCACAAAAGTAGAAACATTTTTGGCTTTATACCTAAAGTAAGCTAATATTTATAATATTTTAGCGACAAAACCTATCAAACAATCCTATAGGGGAGTATAAATTGAGATAAGATGTTTTTTTGTGTTACCTGTATTCACAGAAACGGTATTGACCAATTTGGCATGGTACTCCGGAAGTAAAAGGGGTGCCTGTATCCCCTGGGATAAAACCGCCGGAGTAGTTTCTGTTCTTATTTCATCCCATATTCCTTGTTGTAAAAAATGATTTTGTAAAAAAGGTCCTCCCTCAACCAGTAAACTCTGCAGTCCCTCCCGGTATAAAACAGTCAGCACCTGAGAAAGCACGTCTCTATCATAATCTATATGGAAATAAGAAATATTTTTTTTATTAGAAGCCCGCTGCCGGGTAAAAACCAATGTAGGCTGCTGTCCATCCAGCAAATGAAAAGATTCTGGAATAGACAAATCCCGGTCTAATACTACCCGTACTGGAGCCGCACCTGTCCAATGACGTACTGACAAAGAAGGATTATCCAACAATGCTGTACGGGTACCCACCATAATAGCACTAACCCGCGAGCGAAGTTGATGTACCTGCCGCAAAGTTTCAGGAGAGGAGAGCAAAGCCGGTACACAACTATGATTCGAACGGTTATAATCCACAAAGCCATCTGCACTTTGCGCCCATTTAAGGATGACATAAGGACGTTTCTGCTGGTAGAAAATAAAAAATCCCCGGTTAAGATAAGTAGCCTCTTTCTCCATCACTCCGGTTATAACTTCTATACCGGCTTCCTTCAACATCCGGATACCCCAGCCGGCAACTTTGGCAAATGGGTCAACCACGCCAATTACCACGCGGGGTATTTTTTTCCGGATGATCAATTCAGTACAGGGAGGAGTTTTGCCATAATGCGAACAAGGTTCCAGATTTACATATAGGGTTGAACGGCTTAGCAAAGAAGGATCTTTCACTGAAGCAATTGCATTCACTTCCGCATGGGGTCCGCCATATTTACGGTGGAATCCCTCTCCTATGATCTTTCCATCATACACAAGTACAGACCCCACCATTGGATTAGGAGCCACCCTCCCCTTTCCGGCCTGTGCCACCATAAGGCAGCGAGCCATATATTTTTCCTGAATATCCATTTTTTATATTGTATATTTCTTTATTTAGAACTATTTTTGTAGTAAAATTTAGCTATGACTGAGACCGTTGCCTTTATACATGCTTCACTACAAAATTTATATCCTCCGACGGAGATTAAAAGTTTTATCCGTATGCTGATGGAGACAATTTGTAATATTCCATCCCATATGCTTTTGATAGACAAAGATAAAAAATTATCCGTGCAGGAGAAAAACCAGATAAAAGAGGCTGTAGGCAGACTGGAAAACTTTGAGCCTATTCAATATATCCTGGGAGAATGCTATTTTTACGGGCTTCATTTCCGAGTCAATCCGTCTGTTCTTATTCCACGTCCTGAAACTGAAGAGTTAGTAGAGCTTATTCTTACTGAACACCGTCAAAAAACGGTACGAATACTTGATATCGGAACAGGAAGCGGATGTATTGCAATCAGTTTAAAAAAGTATATGCCCCAAGCGGAAGTAGCTGCTATCGATATTTCACTGGTGGCATTAAAAACTGCCCGGGAAAATGCGAGCCAACAACAGGTAGCTATCCAACTCATAGAGCACGATATATTATCTCCTGACTATACAAGTATCAACCGACCAGGAGGATATAATATTATTGTCAGTAATCCCCCGTATGTAGCAGAAAGCGAAATAGGGCAAATGGAAAGAAATGTATTGGATCATGAACCTCATCTTGCATTATTTGTAAAAGACAACGATCCTCTTTTATACTATCGTAGGATAGCTCAGGTAGGAAAAAAAATATTAAATCGTCCGGGATATCTCTATTTTGAAATAAACGCCCGGTACGGTAACGAAACTGTTCAATTGCTGGAAAAAGAAGGATTTTTGGGGATAACATTAATCAAGGATCTTTCCGGCAAAGACCGTATAATCAAAGCAAATCTATGAAACAATTAACAGAACCGGAAATGTTACACCGGATGGCAGCTTATTGTTCTTCGACAGAGCGCTGTTCGGCCGAGGTAGAAAGAAAAATATTAGCCGGAGGCCTACCTCCTGAAGCTGCTGCCCGGATACTGGAAAGGCTAATAAAAGAAAAATTTATTGACGACCGGCGATATTGCCGCAGCTTTGTTAATGACAAACTGTGCTACAATAAATGGGGACGTATCAAAATAGGTTATGAACTTCGCAAAAAAAATATTCCGGTAGCAATCAGCGAAGAAATATTAGCTTCTATCGATGAAGAGGAATATACTGATATACTTCTCACGCTTTTAAAGGCAAAATTAAAAAGTATCAAATCCAAAGATGAAAGAGACACCTGGAATAAACTATTTCGTTTTGCCGCCGGACGTGGTTACGAAAGTTCCCTGATCACTCAAAGCCTTAAAACATTACTTAATGAAGGCGATTATCAAGACTTTATGGAATGACCTGTTAAACCTCTTTTTCCCTGACGTGTGCCTGCTTTGCGGAAAGTTATTATATCAGGGAGAAGAGCATATATGCTTGTATTGTTATTGTCAACTACCTAAAACAGGCTTTTATACCCATGAAAACAATCCGGCATGGCAACTGTTCCTGGGAAAAGTCCACATTGAAAAAGCCTGGGCCTTTCTCTATTTTGAAAAAGGAGGTTTTGTACAAAAACTAATACACCAATTAAAATATCATAATAATAAAGAATTAGCTTACTGGCTAGGCAGATTAGCAGCAGAAGAAATAGTATCCTCCCGGAATAAATATAATTTTGATTTACTGGTTCCTGTACCTTTGCACCCCACAGCAAAAAAAAGAAGAGGATATAACCAGTCTGAGTGGATAGCTAAAGGAATAAGTATAGTAACTGGTTTGCCGGTACGGACAGACGTATTAATAAAAAAAGTGGTTACAGGGTCCCAAACCCAACATACCGTATACGACCGCTGGAAAAACCCAACATACCGTATACGACCGCTGGAAAAATACGCAACAATATTTCCTGTAATTCAGGCAGAAGAATTACAGGATAAACATATCTTATTGATAGATGATGTGTTAACAACTGGTTCAACAACCGCAGCCTGTGCAGAGACTCTGCTAACAATATCTGGTACCCGTATCAGTATTTTAACACTTACGATCGCGTAAAGATTAATTAATTTTTAACGTTGCATATATAAGGTTTTATCATCCAGTTTCGTTACTTTTGTGCACAGTTACAAATATTAATGGATTATAATGAAAACACTGGAAAGATTAGTCGCTGAAAAATTATTAAAAATAAAAACCGTGAAATTACAACCGGCCAATCCTTTTACTTGGGCATCGGGATGGAAATCGCCGATATACTGTGATAATAGGAAAACGCTTTCTTATCCGGCTGTTCGTAGTTTCATCAAATTGGAACTAGCACGTGTAATCAGCGAAAAATATGAAAACGCCGATGCTATCGCCGGAGTTGCTACCGGAGCCATTGCACAGGGTGCATTAGTGGCAGACCTGTTAGGATTACCTTTCGCATATATCCGTGCTACACCTAAAGATCATGGGTTGGAAAACCTGATTGAAGGCGAATTGAAACCTGGTTCAAAAGTTGTTATTATCGAAGATCTCGTTTCTACAGGTGGCAGCAGTCTGAAAGCAGTTGAAGCCGTTCGCAATTTTGGCTGCGATGTAGTAGGTATAGTTGCTATCTTTACGCACGGATTCCCTATTGCAACTCAGCAGTTCAAAGAGGCTCAGGTTACACTTACTACATTAAGTAACTACGATGCCGTTATCGAAGAAGCTGTACGTACAGACTATATTGATGAATCAGAGATTGCTACGTTACAGGAATGGCGGAAAGATCCGGCTAACTGGAGACCATAAGTTCACATTACAACAACCGATCAACAGCAAGATGACAGAATTTGTAAGTGAAGTCAAACAGATCCCCTATAGTGCCGAGCGAATATTTACGACACTTTCGGATCTGTCTAATCTCGAAAAAATATAAGACCGTATACCACAGGATAAGATAAAGGAGTTTGAATTTGATAAAGACTCATGTACATTTACAGTCGACCCAATTGGTAAAATTAGGTTTGAGATTGTAGAACGTGAACCAAACAAAACGATCAAATTCACTACAACCAATTCGCCGGTAGCTCTTTTTTTATGGATACAATTAAAAGAGGTAGATAAGAACGATACGCATATGAAAGTGACCGTACGTGCTGAGTTAAATGCTTTTATCAAACCCATGGCATCGAAACCATTACAGGAAGCTATCGATAAAATTTCTACTGTGATTGCTTCCTTACCTTATTAATTATTTTTTTGTATGGCACAAAAACTTTGGGAGAAAAATGTGCAGGTCGACCAGGTGGTTGATATCTTTACGGTAGGTAAAGACCGCAAAATGGATCTTTATCTGACGAAGTATGATGTACTAGGGTCAATGGCACACATTACCATGCTTGAAAGCATCGGACTGCTCTCTGCAAATGAACTTGCGGAATTGCTGGCTGAACTCCGGTTGATATACAACCTGGCTAACTCCGGTAAATTTATTATTGAAGAGGGGATTGAAGATGTACATTCACAGGTTGAACTTATGCTTACCCGTAAGTTGGGAAATATGGGCAAAAAAATCCATAGCGGCCGTTCACGTAACGACCAGGTACTATTAGACCTAAAACTTTTCACCCGCGCCCAAATACAGAAACTGGTAGATTTAACTTATCAACTATTTGAAGTATTAATCAACCAAAGTAACCGGTATAAAGATATTCTTTTACCAGGTTATACCCATTTACAGGTGGCCATGCCTTCTTCTTTCGGTCTGTGGTTTGGAGCGTATGCCGAAAGCCTGGCAGATGACTTGCAACTAATGCAGGCTGCCTATAAAATATGCAACCGGAATCCACTGGGTTCGGCTGCCGGCTATGGATCTTCTTTCCCGTTAAACCGTCAGATGACTACCGACCTGCTGGGTTTTGATTCACTTAACTATAATGTAGTATATGCACAGATGGGAAGAGGTAAAATGGAGCGTACGGTTGCTTTTGCGTTAGCCGGGCTGGCAGCTACACTTTCCAAACTGTCATTCGATGCATGTATGTTTAACAGCCAGAATTTCGGGTTCATAAAATTACCTGATCAGTTCACCACCGGTTCAAGCATTATGCCTCA
Source organism: Tannerellaceae bacterium (assembly GCA_021204405.1). Lineage (GTDB taxonomy): Bacteria > Bacteroidota > Bacteroidia > Bacteroidales > Tannerellaceae > JAJPZJ01. Next base: position 23,550 of record JAJPZJ010000074.1, read on the forward strand.
TAAGAAGAATCCGGATGTTTTTGAACTTACCCGTGCCAAATGCAATAAGATACAGGCATTGCCTCAGCAAATTACCCTGATCTGCAACAATTTACCATCAGGTTATTTCCGGGATTTACAGATCATCAAAGAAATTTTCTTACCATCTTTTGATGAATTGAAAGACTGCCTGCAAATGGTTACTTATATGATGCAGGAGGTAGAAGTAAATGAACACATTCTCAGCGACGAGAAATACGCTTTACTTTTCAGTGTTGAAGAGGTAAACCGCCTTGTACTGGAAGGAGTTCCTTTCCGGGATGCTTATAAACAGGTAGGCCTGGAAATAGAAGCCGGCCAATTTAACCCGGCAAAAACTGTAAACCATACCCATGAAGGTAGTATTGGAAAACTATATAATGACCACATTGCGTTATTAATGCAACAGGTTGTTGATGGATTTAACTTTGGAAAAGTTAATGAGGCCGAGCATAATCTACTAAAAGGATAACTTTTCTATGAAACGTTTTTCTTTAATCTTATTAATTCTGTTCTTTGTGTCCTGCACCAAAGTGCAGGAACAAAGATTTGTGTTGCAAACCATTTATCTGATAATAGATTTAACTGCCCGTGATAAAGAATTGGTGGGAACCTATAATTTTAAAGAGATCACTGCTCCACGCATTGCAAGTGAAGTAATGAGTAAACCTTATATCGGTGTCCTTGTCATTTCAGGCTTAAATTCAATATCCGGTGAAGAAGCCTATTATGCTTTTGATTTAAGATGTCCTTACGAAGCCAATAACAATACAAAGATACAAGCAGATCCGGAAAAAAACGGCTATGCTTCATGCCCTACATGTGGCAGTAAGTATGATTTAAGAACCGGTATAGGCTTTCCTACCGGTGATGAAGGTCCTTCAACCTATCACTTAATCAGTTATCCTGTAAACAGGAAAAGTACTAACGAATGGGTCGTTTCAAACTACTGATCCGGAGGAGATTTTTTCAGCAATTTTCTTCAATTTTATTTGCAGAAATCAAAAAGTTCTTTACCTTTGCACACGCAAACACAAGCAATGCGAAAGTAGCTCAGTTGGTAGAGCATAACCTTGCCAAGGTTAGGGTCGCGGGTTCGAATCCCGTCTTTCGCTCATTCTTTAGAGAAAGGATGCTCGAATGGTGGAATGGTAGACACGAAGGACTTAAAATCCTTTGGCTATTGCAGCTGTGCGGGTTCAAGTCCCGCTTCGAGTACACAACTACTTCGCGGAAGTAGCTCAGTTGGTAGACCCTAACCTTGGCAAGGTTAGGGTCGCGGGTTTGAGTTCCGTCTTCCGCTCATCTACTGAAGAAAAAATTAAAAAGCCGTTTTAGCTAGCTAAAACGGCTTTACTTTTTACAAACAGATCTTTCTCCCCTCTCCTCCTATTCATCTTAATATCTGAGCTACAACTTCAGCATGTAAAAGATAGGAAAGCAAGCGCTACAAAAAGTCCGGTATGATTTTCATAAGATAGCAACAACGACTATACTGTATACTAATTATAAAAAAGGCCTGCCGGAATTTTCGGCAGACCTTTTTGTAGAGATTAATTTACATCTTTAACAGGTTGTAACCTGAAAGAATAACTTAGCGGTTGGTTTTCCGGTATCATATATTCCGGCAGTGGAAACGGACCGCAGGTGGCATTTCCTAATCCCTACTGGATACAATCCAGGTTCAGATACACCTGGGGTTCCCTGATTTTATCCAGGTTGAAATCATGGGTTGCCTCCCACAGTGCTCGGTCAGAAAAATGAAGGGCACTGAAGCTTAACCGGTTCTTAGAAATAACCTTAAGTCCCTGGTTCCGGTTATTGGTTACTCCTATCCAGCGTATATCTTCCCGATTGCCCAGGCTTTGAGCCCGTATATACCGTTCTTCCTCCATCCCTTTAGGAGTGGTTGAGTAGAGGCCCACATCCGCCGATTTTATGCGGTCAATATAGTTTTCATGAGGGCCTTTACCGTAGTAGGTAACGGATTCAAATCCCGGAGGAAGTTGCATCTGCAAACCTAACCGGTGGATAATTGCTCCGTCTGATGGCTTGGTGAAACTGGCTTCCACATCTATAATACCATTTCCGTAGATGGTATATTTCACCAGATAGGGAAGTGTGACAGGGGTAGGGCTATTAATTGTAGCCACATGGTCGCTAATAATCGTTACCGATTTTTTATCTTCTGCTACCGTATAGATGCATATAGGTTTTTTCTCTGTTACGGGATAATAGTTCTGATCTGTGAATTTATCATTTCCTACACTCCTGTACCAGTTTAGCTCTAATCCTTTCTGATTATACAGATATTCTACACCATCGTATTTCAACGAGGTTATCACTCCTGTATTCTGATTAAACACCATATTGAAACCGGTACCGGTGATGGTTACTTCTTCCCCATTGGCTTTCAGATCTATTGTCGGTAGCGTAGCCTCCTCTATTTTAGCCACTACGGAACGGGGAGTCAGGGCAAATTGAGTAGAAGCTACTTCATATCCTTTATCCGCCCAATTGGTTTTGTTTTTAAGTTTGACCGACATATTCAGAAAATACTCTTTTCCGGCATCGTAACTTCTCTTAAAAGGAATTTCTACAATAACCTTTTCATCCGGAGCCAGCGATAAGGATGCCAACATTCCTTCTTCTACGGGTATTCCATCCCGTAAGATTGTAAAGGAGATGTCAAACTGGTCGAGGTTGAGGAAATCGTATTTGTTTTCAATTTCAATTTTTCCTGCGGCTAAGGCCAGTGGTTTGAATTTGATATACTGATAGATTCTTTTTAACTTGATGAGTTTAGCTGTGACTTTCCGGTCGGGTTTAATTAATCCGTTGCAGGAGAAGTCTACATCATTGGGAACATCCCCATAATCGCCGCCATAATAATAATGGTTGTCCGGTTCGCCGGTTTTGGTATGAGCCTGGTCTATCCAATCCCATACGCAGGCACCGATTATACGTTGTGAGTTGTTTTCGATATAATCCCAGTATTCCGCCAGGTTTCCCATGGCATTTTCCATAGAGTGCACATATTCACACAGGAAATAGGGTTTGTCGGATGGCATTTGGTCAAAGGCGGCCATCCGGCTGAGGGAGGGATACATATGTGAGTCTATATCGGCTACTTCATTCTTTCCTTCGTAATGAATGGGACGGGACGGATCCATCTCTTTTACCCGTTTGCGCATGGCATAAAAGTTCTGTCCGTTACCCGATTCGTTTCCTAACGACTAGAAGATAATGGAAGGGTGGTTTTTATCCCGTTCGATTACCCGTTCGATCCGGTCTACATAGGCTCCTTCCCAACTGGGTTTATCGCTGATGGAACCGTCGCCATGGTTTTCGAGGTCGGCTTCGTCCATTACATATAATCCGTAATAGTCAAACATGGCATACATTTCGGCTGCATTCGGATAATGGCTGGTACGGATGGTATTTACATTGTGTTGTTTCATCAGCAGGATATCTTGGATCATCAGGTCGGTAGTTACTGTCTTTCCCAGTGTGGGGTGGGTATCATGCCGGTTTACACCTTTGAAAAAGACCTGTTTATTGTTGACATATACCCGCTTATTTTTGATCTCTATTTTCCGGAAACTGAATTTGGACGACATGGCTTCCAGCTCTTTTCCCTTTTTATCTTTCAACGAGATAACGGCAGTATAGAGGTTGGGTGTTTCGGCGACCATAGGAGTGGGTTTGCAACGGTTGTCTGTAAGGAGACTTTCGTTTCTTTTCCGCCACTTAACCGGTCGATCGTCCGGGAGAGTGTGGTTACCGTTTTACCATTCGCATCCAGGAGGTCGACCTCTATGCTGACCGCACCCGGGTTGCCTTTGCCATAGTTACGAACGGAGGCTTCTACCTCGAAGGTTGCCGAGCTGAAATCATCTCCTTCAAAATCAGACCGGAGGAAATAATCCCTTACATGGACTTTAGGAGCGGCATATAGATAAACACTGCGGTGGATTCCTCCGAAACGGAACATGCCCTGATCTTCTATATAACTACCGTCGGTCCATTTATATACTTCTACGGCCAGGAGGTTAGTGCCTTTTTACATAGCTGGTGATATCAAATTCGGCATCGTTGTTAGCTCCCTGGCTGTAACCGACTTGCTGTCCGTTTACCCACAGGTACATGTCACTATATACTCCGTTAAAATGTAAAAATATCTGTTTATTGTCCCAGTTGTCCGGGATGGTAAATTCTTTCCGGTAGGAGCCGACCGGGTTTGGTTCTTTTTCTATGGTATAGCCGGGTACGGTCTGGATTAGGGGAGGATTTTTCCTGAAAGGGTACCGGATGTTAGTGTATAACATGGTTCCGTAGCCCAGGCTTTCCCAACAGGAAGGAACGGTTATTTCTGTCCACGATGAAGCATTGTAAGATTCTTTATAGAAGTCTACAGGGCGTTCGGAAGGTTGTTTTACCCAATTGAATTTCCATTGTCCGTCTAACGACTGGTAATAGGGTGATTCGGGTTTAATCCAGGGAGTATCGAAGTATTTATCCGCTTTAAGGCTGGAGGTGGTGGGATAAACAATATAGGTATTATGGCCTTGCTCTTTGTTTACGGCAAATATCAGTTCGTTTTCCCATTCGGCACCTCTTACGATCTTTTCTTCGGGAACATTGACAGAAGTTTCTACGATTCTCCATAGGTATGACGCATTCGGTATCTGCGACAGGGTGGCTCCTGCCGCTTCTTCTCCGTTGATAGTGAGGATCATTTTACTGTTATGCTGCGTCAGGATATAGCTACCCATGCCGGTAGTAGAGATTTCCCAATGTTGATTGGAGTTGGAGTTGCCGGTATCCCATTGCATTAGTTCGTTACCGGGGCCGGAGTTGGTGCCGCCGGTGTCCAGGCTTTTTTAACAAAGGGGTTTTCGATCGTATAAAAACCACCCCGTTGCTGGGTTATTTTCCACAACTGGCCGTTATTGTTTTTTCAATGGAGCCAGATATACTTTATCTCCATCCATTTCGCTTAACTTATTATCGATAGCCAATCCGGAAGGACTGATTATCTGATACAGCTTGTCAGGGTTAAATTCCTGCGCCCGGACATGGAGGGGATAGAAGAAGCCTACCAATACAAGTAGTCCGAGCTTAGTTAATAAAGTTTTCATTTGTATATGTTTAAAATATATAACCAAAGATAAGAAAATGACCACAGGTAAAAAGCATAATCTATATCTGTGGTCATTTTTCTTCTATAGGAGCTGATATCGGTAACTGATTTTATACTTCAGTTATCAATAACCGGGGTTTTGTCCGTTTTTCCAGCCATCGGGGCCACCGTCCTGTTTCCTGATCTCGCTATTCCTGTCGAGTGCAGCCTGAGGAACCGGCATATAATACATTTTAGGCAGGAACAGGCGGTTACGGATCTCTACAATATTATAATTTAAGGTACCATCGGGATTTTCAGAAATTTCCATTCCACGCAGGGGCCGGTTCATTACCCCTGGATTACCGTCGGGCATGGTTTCGGCTATTTTCCACCGGAGGATATCCCACCACCGTTTGTCTTCAAAGCTCAATTCTACGCGTCTTTCACGGCGGATAATCTCCCGCATTTTGTCTTTGGTAACAGTACCATACGATTCTTCGACAGAGGGTAAGTTGCCTGAGCGGGTCCGTACCCTGTTGACTGCATTTAATACCTCCTGCGTTGGTCCGTTGACTTCGTTTTCGGCTTCGGCATAGCTTAGCAGCGCTTCGGCAAAGCGGAAAAGGATATAATTCTGATAAGACTTCTGGTCAAAATAAGCAGACGGGTCTTTATCTTCATTTAACCGTTTGCGGGCATAATAACCGGTATGGGTATTGTCACTGGAGTATCCTTTATTGATTTCATTGTTTCCACCAATACGGGTTTGTATGATTTCTGCGTGGAAAGTAGAGTTGTCGTAAATGATGGTCTGGTAGAACCTTTTTTCCCGTCCGGCATACGGATTGGCAGGATCATATCCGGAGCCCTCTTCAAAGATTGTTTTTCCATTTGCCATAGAGAATTCGTCAACTAAATCCTGGGTCGGTTGGAAATTACCCCAGCCGCCACGCATATCGCCTACCCGTGCCGGACCGACACGTCCCTCTGTGGAGTGACCTTTATTGGGGCCATACTGACGGGCAAAGATGGTTTCCTCGTTGTTATTTTGAAGGAACAAAGTCGGGAAGTCTTCCACGAGGTCGTAAACGTTGAGGTCGATAAGTGCTTTATTTGTTTTAGCTGCCGCTTTCCAACGCTCTGTATCGTTAGCCGGGTTTCGTAATTCACTGGCATGGAACAGTTCACACCATCCCTTTAAAGCCAGTACGGCTCCTTTCGTTGCCCTTCCATAATCATCACCGGATACTTCCAGGGGCAGGTCATTATAGATAGCGTCGAGTTCATCTACTATAAACTGAAATGTTTCCGCTGCCGTTGACCGGGGATATTCGAGTTGCATATCCGGTATCAGGTTATTTTGTGGCACCGTGATGATCGGAACGCCACCGAAACTCATCCATAAGATATGATAGAAATAAGCCCAGATAAAACGTGCTTCAGCTATACGTAATGTTTTATAATCATCTGGTAATTCCGATTCACTTACTCTCTGGATAAATATATTAGGTTTACGGATACGTGTATACAGATTTTCCCAATCCCAGAAACGGCTTGGGTAAGATTCCGGGGCGATCTGTGCCTGCCCGATGTATCTGTACCCTTCATGCCTCAGTACGCCTATATCGGAATTGTCACTTAACTGATCCATGTGTTGCTCCAGGTCGTCCTGGTCTGCGGTTTTCAGGTTATCATATATATCATTCAGAAACAGGTCTGCATTGTTGGTAGATTTCCATATTTCTTCATCCGACATAAAGTCTTTCGGTGGAACTTCCAGAAAGTCGGAACAACCGGTAAACAGGAGTATGCTATAGAGTATACCGAATAGGAATGTATGTTTCATAGTTTTCATATTGTTATTAGATTATTAAAATGTTACATTGAGACCGAAGGAGTATACGGATTGCTGGAAGTAATAATTTCCGTTGCTGTCGCCAGCCTCCGGATCAATTTTTTCTTTCATTTTGGGGGTCCAGGTCAATAGGTTCTGTCCGGCAAAATAGATCCGCACTTTACTCATCGCAGCTTTTTCCGTCCACTGACGGGGTAATGTATATCCGAATTCAATATTTTTCAGACGCAAATAAGAAGAATTCTTTACCCAGTGCGACGAGTTAACCGTGTTGTGGCTCTGGGGCTGTACGGTTACCCGGGGATAACGGGCGTTGGTATTTTCCGGTGTCCAGTGATCCTTGTATACCAGTTTGGTGGCCGAACTGAGATTTTCGAACGGGTTAACCATGATACCCCATATATACATGATACCCCATATATAAGAGTCGTAAAGAGCGGCTCCCTGCCATAGGGTACTGAAATCAAAACCTTTCCAGGTGATCGTCGGAACAAAACCGAACATCAGTTGCGGATTATTTTTCGGACGGCCAATTACAGTTTCATCATGTGCGTCGATAATGCCATCCGGTACTCCGTTGGGGCCACTTAAATCTCTGTATTTAATATCACCCGGGGCTACATTGGCATCCGGAATAGAGGCTATTCCTTCTTTCAGGTTGCCATTGGCATCAAAATCATCTGCTGTAAAATAACCGATCGCTTTATATCCGAAATAGGAATCCAGCGGCCTGCCTGTTTTCCTCCGGTTAGGATTGTCGTAAGTTGCCGAGGTTTCATATATTTCCTTCAATTTATTTTGGCAAATGTCATTGTTCCCCGCAGGTCAATGTTCCAGTCTTTATGGATATTGAAATTGCTACCTAAGGCAAGTTCCACCCCCTGGTTACTCATTTTTCCTCCGTTGACCTGTGAAAGCCCTATACCATATTCAAGCGGAACCTCAGTTTTCGGCTCTACCAACATATTGTCCCGGTTTTCATAAAAATAATCGGCTGTGAGGGCTAATAAGCCATTCCATAATAAAGCATCAAAACCGACATTAAACTTTTTTGCCCTTTCCCAGGTAATTTCCGGATTCCCTTGTTTGCGTTCCCGGATACCGGTGGTGGCATCCCCGAAATAAGTAGAACCACTATATATTTCGTAGCCTGTCAGGTACTGATAAGCACTACCGGCCAGATTCCCGGATTCCCCGTAAGAGCCTCTCACCTTTAACTGGTTTAAGTAAGGGGCATTCTTTTTAATGATCTCTTCTTCCGCCATATTCCATGCCAGTGAGAAAGAGGGGAAAAAGGCCCATTTACTTCCGGGGGCGAAATAATAGTTTCCGTCGTAGCGGCCGGAAACCTCTGCCATGTATTTACCGTCATAGGTATAGCCTAAGCGGTATACGAAACCTACCTGTGTGGCTCTGGATGAAGTACCTTCATTGGTTACCTGCCCGGCGGCGTTACCTCCGAAGTTTATTTCATCGATCTCTACCGGGAAATTGGTCCGTCCCAGCTTGTTGGAATTTTTTTCACTTCCGACCGTTCGGCCACTCCTAATACAGATATATCATGTAGCCCGAAGGTATTTTTATACATAATATATCCCTGGTAGGTAAACCGTTTCTGATATTCGTTTTCTTCTGTCAACGAAGGTGAAGAGCCTTTATAGGATTCAATGAAAGTAATCGGATCTGTGGAATAATCGGGCAGGTAAGACAGGGTCGGCAGGCTCCAGTATTTGTAAAATTTAAACCGGGGGTCGTAACTGAATACACCTTTGACACTTAATCCTTTCAGGAAGGTTAATTGTTGTTCTACTTCCAGTGTGGTATAGATCTGGCTGATATCATTTTTCCTGTAGCCACTGGTTTTCAGGGCTCCTACCGGTGAGTTAACCAGGTATTCCCCCCAAAGGCCATTGGAAAAGTGGATGGCATTAATGGGTGGCGTACGGGTCGTAAAATAGGAGAGGTTGAAGGTAGATTCTCCCGGGTGGTGCTGGTCTTCCACATAGCCTGCCAATGATAAAGAGATATTGGTTGTTTTGGTGGCTGCTACATTTAGGCGTGACTGGAGGTTATATCGTTTCAGATCGATCGTCTCGAATTGCGATTTCTGGTTCATATAGGCCAGGGATATATAATATTTTACGGCCTCCGTACCACCTGAAACATCGATACTATGGTTGGTAATCGGTTGATTGTACTTAATGATATCCCGTAGTCCGCGGCTGTTGGGCCAACGGTCGGCATGTGCTCCACCGGCACCATCCACTGTTTTCTTGTAGTTGGCAATCTCCTCGTCGGAAAATGGCATATTGGTGAGTCCGCTATTCCGGGCAGCTTCATTCATCAACATGGTGTATTCATAGGAGTTCACCTATTCCGGCATACGGGTAGGATTCTGGAAACCGATATACCCATTGTAAGAAATAGTCGCTTTGCCCGTTTTTCCTTTTTTTGTGGTAACCAGGATCACTCCGTTCGCACCAGCTAGTCCGTAAGGAGCTACCGCTGCAGCATCTTTCAATATCGTAATACTTTCAATACTGTTAGGATCTAACCGGGAATAGTTTTCGCGGGGAATCCCGTCTACCACAACCAGTGCTTTAGATTCTCCCATCGTGCCACGTCCCCTGATGTAAATATCAGAACCGTCGGAATCAGGCTCTCCGCTACTTTGACGGGCAATAACCCCTGACACACGCCCGGCCAATGTATTGGATATATTAGCTACCGGGTTCCGGGCCACCTCATCTCCTTTCATATTGGAAATAGCGGAAGTAAGGGAAGATTTTTTCTGTACACCATATCCAACCACGACTACTTCATCCAATACCTGATTATCTTCTGAAATAACGATAGATAAATTATCGCCTGCTTTCGCACGGACTGTTTGGGGCTCATAGCCGATGTAAGTTATTTCGAGTTGGATCTCATTCTGACTTACATTAAATGAAAAGTTTCCGTCTATATCGGTAAGTGTACCGTTTAGGGTTCCTTTTTCAATTACATTTGCTCCGATAACAGGTTCTCCCGTATTGTCTCTGATAGTACCTGCTATAATCCGGTTAGTAGCTTGTTGGGGGGGGAGCTGGTACAGAGGCAGCAGGAGCATTGGCTTCCGTATCTTTTTTTTAAAACGGTGATTTGCCGGTCGGAGATTCTATAAGTAATATCTGTTCCTTCGAACAGTTGATCCAGTATTTTGTCGACCGGTTGATCTTTTACGCGGACAGATACACTACGGTTGGTATCGAGTACATCATTCAGGTAAAAGAAAATAAATTCACTGTTTTTCTCAATCATATTAATTACATTCCCCACAGTCTCGTTTTTCAATTCAAGGCTAAAGGAAGTTTCCTGAGAATAGGTATTTGCCGCGAAACAGGCACCTGTGAACAAGAATAGCAAAAGAAAAATGGCTTTCATAATTCGCAAAAGTCTACTTTGCCTGGTGTTTACACCAGACATCTTAATAATTTTCATACTTTTGTAATAGATTTAAAAGTTAATAATCAAATGATTGTTAATTTGAGACCGGATAGTACCGCAAATATTATCCGGTTTTTTGTGCAGGTATTTAAGGGCTCATAGCAAATAGTTTATTTTTAAGGGTTAAACGATAAATGTATGATGTTCTCGCGCGAATCTATTTTCAGGGAAGCCGCATCCGCCACCGTAGAAAGAACCTGGGTGAAATCATTTTTCAGATCCAGTTTGCCGGAATAAATTAATTGGCCGATAGCCGGTTCGTATTCAACCATTTCACCATAATACTTGGTTAACGTCTTTATCACTTCCGCCATTGTTTGATTCCAGTACTGATAGTATCCATACCTCCATGCCAGATGATCAAGGTCGTCTACAGTATGTATATTCTAGTTTTTATCTTCATAGGTAAATTGTTGGTTCGGTTGCATAACCTGCTTCTTTTTATCCGGTAAACCAACTTCCACCTTACCCTCTACCAGTATCACATGATGAGCATGATCTTCATTATAGGCACTCACATTAAATTGGGTACCTAATACTTCAATATGCATATCTTTTGTTTTTACAATAAAGGGATTTTTCTTATCAGGTGTTACATCCAGAAAGATCTCTTCCTCTACATAAATTCCCGTTTATTGCCTGTAAATTCAATGGGATAGACAACAATAGTGCCGGCATTGACCCATATTTGTGTTCCATCCGCCAGGGTCACAAAAGAGCATTTCCCTTTGGGTACGATCAATTTATTAAAAGGATCATGGGCATCGTTGGTTTTCTTCTCTTCGCCTGCATCCGTATTGATCTCCACATAGCCTTCCTGATAGTTAACTATTGCTTCTTTCCCATCCAGGGAAATCTCTTTTTCCTCGGAAAGGATCAAGGTTATATTTTGTTCTTTATTATTTATCAGGGAAGAGGTTGCTGAGATCAGGGAAGAATAATCAACCTCCTCTTCCGCTTCAGGCATAAAAGTTAACAAAGCAAAAACAAGTAGTAGAAAAGAGGCAGCGACGGATATACTTCGTTTGATCCATATCGGGCGATTTTGCTGATAGTTGTAGCGGTTTTTGGAAACTTCTATTTCCTGCCACAGGGCAAGTTCTTCTTTTGCGGGCAGCTGGCCTTTATTATTCTTTTTATCAATCAACTCCAATACCGTCCGGGCCAACTGCAACTCATGGGCAAAATTGGAATCCCGGACGGCCAGTTCATCCCAGCAGTTCTTTTCTGCTCTGGTATTTTCTCTTTCTCTCCTGAGAAAATACTCATCGTTTACTAATTGGTCCGCAGTATAATTGAGGTATTTGTTTTCCATTTAAATAGGGTCTTTCCAACAGGACAACCAGGACTTTGTTTTTTACCCTATAATTATAAATTATTTTCAGAAAAAAATGACCCACATCGTTATACCTTTCAAATTCAGGTTTTTATATTTTCTTTTTTGTTTAGCCGGGATGGAGAAGACAGATAACCGGCTATCCTTTTCATTGCGTACTTTTTGAAAAGCTTTTTGAATAAGGTTATGGGCAGACTGGTAAGTGATATCCATTAATTCACAGATCTCATCCATTTGTAACTCCTGTATATACCGGTAATAAATAATTTCCTTTTGCCTTTCCGTCAGTAACGAGAGGATCTTTTCCACAGCCTGCCTGGTATGTGTGTCCAGCTCTTTTTTAATATACTCATCTTCCACAGAATCAGTCAGGCTAAAGAGATAACCGCCATCCTCCATATGCTGGGTATATGCCGCATGCTTAAAACTGTTAAGAAGCCGGTTTTTAAGGGATACCAGTAAATAAACTTTTATATTATTAAGAGTCGGGGTCGATTTCCTATTCCTGTATAAGGTAATAAAAAGATCATGGATACAATCTTTTATAAGCTCCCTGTCAGACGTGAACCGCAACCCATATTCATGCAAAACAGACGCATAGGTTTTGTATAGCCATTCGAAAGCATCTTCATCTCTGGCTATAAAAAGATTCCATTTATGCGGCAATTCATTCATTTTATTATTTCTAAAGTTACAAAGGGTATATAGTCACAAGTGGGATATGGGCAATAAAAGTAAAAATAAAATAATAATTCTTATTAATAAAGTAAATAAATATAGCTACAGATGTTGATTCACTATAGCTACAGATGTTGATTCACTCTTTATCCGATAAGATTAAATATAAAAATAAAGCCGCTTTAGCAGGCTAAAACGGCTTTATTTTTATATTTAATCTATTTTATTCCCCACGCAAACGGGCATCCATGGCAGCTGCTGCTTTACGCCCGTCACCCATTGCCAGAATAACGGTAGCTCCGCCACGAACAATATCTCCTCCGGCATATACATCCGGCAGTGCCGACTGCATGGTACTCTCATCCACAACAATGGTACCCCATCTGCTTACATCCAATCCCTGGAAAGAGCTTGGGATAAGTGGATTAGGAGAAACACCCACGCTAACGATCACCTCATCTACATCAATCGTCTCAATCGCTCCTTCAACCGGCACCGGGCGGCGGCGTCCTGAAGCATCCGGTTCGCCCAGTTCCATCCGTTGCAGTTTCATCTGTTTTACACGGCCATATTCATCACCGGTATATTCGACCGGATTGTGTAGAGTTAAAAACTCCACTCCCTCTTCCTTGGCATATTTCACCTCTTCCAGGCGGGCAGGCATCTCCTCTTCGCTGCGGCGATAGATAATCATGGCACGGTCAGCCCCCAGGCGGCGGGCAGTACGCACAGAGTCCATAGCAGTATTCCCACCACCGATCACGGCAACGTTCTTACCCTGTAATACTGGCGTATCACTTTCCGGATTAGCCGCATCCATCAGGTTTACGCGGGTCAGATATTCGTTAGACGACATCACCCCGATCAGGTTCTCACCCGGAATATTCATAAAGTTAGGTAAACCGGCTCCACTGGCAGCAAAAATACCTTTAAAGCCTTCTTCCTGTAAATCTTCATAACTGATCGTTTTTCCCACAATACAGTTGGCAATGAATTTCACACCCATTTTACGAAGACCTTCTATCTCTACATCTACGATGCTATTCGGCAAACGGAATTCCGGGATACCATATTTCAATACACCACCAATCTCATGGAGTGCTTCAAAGACTGTTACGTCATATCCTTTTTTAGCCATGTCTCCGGCAAAAGAAAGCCCGGCAGGTCCCGAACCCACTACTGCGATCTTTATTCCATTCTTTTCCGCTATTTCGGGAACAGAAATATTACCGCTTTCGCGCTCATAGTCGGCTGCAAAGCGCTCGAGGTAACCGATCGCTACCGGCTCTTTACCCAGCTTAAGCTGGTAGATACACTGGCATTCGCATTGCTTTTCCTGCGGACATACACGGCCACATACGGCTGGCAAAGCACTTGTCTCTTTTAATGTTTTAGCAGCTTCCAGGAATTCTCCCCGTTCAATATTCTTAATAAAAGTAGGAATATTAATTCCAACCGGGCAACCGGTCATACAGGTAGGATTAGGACAGTCCAGGCAACGTTGTGCTTCCAGCACCGCCTGTTCAGCAGTTAACCCCAGGTTCACCTCCTCTTTATTCCGGCTACGGTAATCCGCATCCAGTTCATTCATGTGTACCCTTGGGATCCCGGTACGCTCTTTATTTTTTTTACTTTTACGTAGTTCTTCCCGCCACGGTTCAGCGCGGCGAACCGCTATGTTATTGGTTTCTGTAGTCATTTGTTGCAAGTGGTTTATTACTTTTTCTCTATATCTTTATAAGCACTCAAACGCATCAGCATTTCGTCAAAATCAACCTGGTGTGCATCAAACTCCGGCCCGTCTACACATACAAATTTAGTTTTGCCCCCTACAGTAATACGGCAGGCCCCACACATGCCGGTACCATCCACCATAATGGTATTCAGTGAAGCCACAGTGGGAACTTCATACTTCTTAGTAAGAGCCGAAACAAATTTCATCATAACAGCAGGCCCGATGGTTACACACATATCTACTTTTTCCCGGTTGATCACACTCTCCACACCATTGGTAACCAAACCTTGTGTACCATAGGAACCATCGTCGGTCATAACGATCACCTCATCCGAATTAGCACGCATTTGTTCTTCCAGGATCATCAGTTCTTTTGTCCGTGCGGCCAATACAACGATCACCCGGTTACCGGCTTTATGGAATGCCTCTACGATAGGTAATAGAGGAGCAACCCCTACTCCACCTCCGGCACATACCACTGTTCCTACTTTTTCTATATGGGTAGCCTGTCCGAGCGGACCTACCAGGTCGGTAATATAATCGCCTTCAGTCAGATCGCATATTTTTTTCGAAGAACCTCCCACTGCCTGGATCACAAGGGTAATCGTTCCCTTTTCGGCATCGGCAGCAGCAATTGTCAAGGGTATTCTTTCACCTTTTTTGCCAACTTTTACAATCACGAAGTGGCCGGCTTTGCGTGAGCGGGCAATCAAAGGAGCTTCGACCTCCAGCTTCACCACATTTACAGAAAAATGCTCTTTACTTACAATTTTATTCATTCTAATCGCTACAGTTGATAGTTTGTTTTGTTGATTTGGTTGCAAAAGTACATCAAAAAAGTGAATATTTAAATATTTTGCAACATATAAAACAATTATTCAAACAAACCTTCGTCCCTGATCAGCATTAAGATAGCAGAATGAGGAATGATCACATACGTTTCCTCATTGAATTGTATTTCGTAGGCTGCATTCTGAAGATAGACAGCCAGATCGCCCTCGTGTGCCTGCAAAGGAAGGTATTGCACCTCTTCTTCTTTCTTTTTCTTCCATACTTCATGCTCTTCCGTCTGCGACGGTAGCGGGTAGCCAGGGCCTGTTTTGATGATATACCCGCTCTGGATCTTCTCGCCCTGCTGTACAGTAGGTGGCAGATACAGGCCGGTTTTTGTTTGCGCCTGCGGATTCTTGGGTTTGATAAGCACCTTATCGCCTACCATCAGGAATTTATCAATATCTGTCTGATTTAAAGATAACTGCATAACAAAACTTTTTATGATTATTCATTCGGAGTGCAATATATAAAAATTGACTTTTAAATCGAACGTCCTTTAAATACATTGGATTCTTCTGCCGGATACAAGGTGCCGGTAAAAGAGGTACGGTTGCTATTAAAGTTCGGGTTTACAGTGGCGGTACACTTATTGGTACCTTTATACATCTGGAAGGTAAGTTGTGCCGAAACAGCTACTCCCTGCACCATCATGGTTTCTGTTATATTTCCTTTCTTATCGGTTTTAACCTGGTAATTGGAAACCCTGCCGTCTACCGTAATGCCACCAATTCCATTGGAACCGGATCTTCCCGTATTAAAAGCAAGTTGTATGGTTGCCTAGTCTCCCTGTACCGACACAAAGTTGGTAGTAGGAGTAACATATACCATACGGCCGCGTTTAAACTCTACCCGGTCGGCTTCGAGTACAAAATCGCGTTTTCTATTACCTCTACTGCCTGCCGGAACAAAATACTATCACGGGCAGCCTCCATTTCCTTTTTGATCTGCTTCTTACTCTTTTCGGGTTGAATGCTATTCTGGGCGAAGAGAGTTAATCCACCCGTCGCCATAATAATCAACATTAATACGAATCTCTTCATAACTAAATCTTTTTGTTATCAATTCTATTACTATATAGGACATTGAAAAGTATAAAATGTTTATTTAACTACCAGCATTCCAGCACTCTTTTTGATGTTTTAACATGTTGCCAGATAAATACCCATGCAAAGACCGCAGCGATCAGATCTGAAAAGGAAGCTGCCAGCCATACACCGTCCAGGTCGAAGAAAACGGGCAGGATATAAATGGCCGGAACCAGGAAAATACACTGCCTGCTTAAACTCAGGAAAATCGATTTCCATGCCTGTCCGATACTCTGGAAATACTGGCTGATCACGATTTCCGATCCAACCACCGCAAAAAGCAGGAAAGAGATTTTTAGTCCATTCGTAGAAATAGCGATCAACAATTCATCATTCGTAAAGGCACGGACAATCCATTCCGGAAAGAAAAAGCTGGCCAGGAAACCAACCGTAACAATTACCGTAGCAACATTTACCGAAATACGTAAGGCTTTCAACGAACGATCATACCTGCCGGCACCATAATTGAAACCGACAATGGGTTGCATTCCCTGCGCCAGTCCCATAACCAGCATCACCAGCAGCAAACCAAAACTGGCTATAATTCCGTTTGCACCGATCGCCAGGTCGCCCCCATACTTTTTCAAAGAACTATTCAGTGCCACATTTACAAAACTGCCTGCCATCTGCATAGAAAAGGGAGACAGCCCGATGGTAACAATACTCATTGCAACCGGATAACTCAGCCGGAAATACTTCCGCCGGAAACGGATCAACGTATCCGGACGCAGGAAATGATTAACAACCAGCAGGGAAGTAACAGCCATTGAAATAACCGTAGCAATTGCCGCTCCCCGGATGCCCATTTCCAGCACCAAAATAAACAGTGCATCCAGAATAATATTCAACACAGCCCCTAACAACATATACAGCATCGCCTTTTTAGGATAACCCGCTGCCCGCATAACCGCATTAAAACCAAAACTGATCGTTGCCAGAAAATTACCCGGTATAGTAATATACAGATAGTCTTTCGCATAAGGGAGTGTTTGCTCACTTCCACCAAACCAAATCAAGATCTCGTCCAACCAGATCAAACTGGGAATAATAGACAACACACTTAGCAGGAAGGTCAGGGTCAGCGCATTCCCCAATACCTGTTCGGCAACATGGTGCTCCTTCCCCCCCAGATAGATGGAGACACGTGCAGCAGCACCTGCCCCTACCAGCATGCCAAATCCCTGTAAAAAGATCAGGATAGGAAAAGTAAGCGTAAGGCCGGAAATAGCCAGTGCCCCTACCTCCTGCCCTATAAATATGCGGTCTATAATATTATACAACGCATTTACCATGGTGCCGATAATGGCCGGTAATGTATAATGGAGTAATAAACGGCCTATTTTATCATGTTCAAGCCGTGAAGTAATTTCATTTTCCATACAAAAAATCTCAGTTACTCAATTGTTTGACCGTTGCCAGTAGCTGATTGACGGAAGTTACTGTTTCAGCAAATCCATCCGGACGGGAGATTACCATCCGGTCTACTCCCTGGCAATTTATATTAATATATTCAGTACTTACCGGTGAAGGCCGGTAGCCATTTCTTACCAAAGCATTCCCCACCCAGTAAGAGGTAAGGAAATCTCCTGCTATTCCGATGGGCTGTACAGGCGCATCCATGGTCAATTTACCGGTGCCCCGGTCAAAAGAGATCCCCTCCCGGCTGAAAAAAGAGTCGAATGCCCCATTCAGGATCAGGTCTTCCGGTGTACCACACGCCAGCTGTTGTCGTTTTTCCTGTAACCACAAACGGTCGCCTAGTTGAATGGCCAGATCGAGGTCATGCGTAGAAAGTAAAATTGCTTTTCCTTGTTCTACTGCCAGTTTACGCAGAAGCGACATGGTTTCGATCCGGCTGGTCACATCCAGGAAAGCGGTTGGTTCATCCAGCAGAATAACCGGGCACTCCTGTGCCAATGCTTTGGCGATCATCGCTTTTTGCCGTTCCCCATCACTCAGTTCCGATACATAATTAAAGGCTTTATGGGCAATACCTGCCTCCTCTAATGACTCGTTTATGATCTGTTTATCCTTTTTACTCAGCCTGCCAAAAAAGCCGGTATAGGGATAACGCCCCAACGAAACCAGTTCGTACACAGTAATACCTCCTGCATTGGTTTTCTCGGTAAGTACCACACCTACCGTCAGAGAAAAAAGGCTCTGGGAATAATCGGTAAGAGGCTTACCCATTAGCAGGATGGTGCCTTCCAACGGAGGCTGAAAACCACATAACGTACGTAGCAGCGTTGACTTACCCGCTCCGTTCAACCCCAATAAACAGGTTACCTCGCCGGAATAGAGCTCCAGGTCAAGTCCCTGGTTCACTACCTTACGGTTTCCTCCCTTTAATAAATAGCCAATACTCAGATTGGTTGCCTGAATTGCGATCTGTTGCCTTTCCATATTAATTAAAGTATTGGATATTTTTAC
This sequence comes from Tannerellaceae bacterium, assembly GCA_021204405.1. GTDB lineage: Bacteria > Bacteroidota > Bacteroidia > Bacteroidales > Tannerellaceae > JAJPZJ01. Next base: position 42,132 of record JAJPZJ010000074.1, read on the forward strand.
GGTTCACGATTACATAAATAATGACTGGAGCCCCCAGTAAAGGCGTAATAGCGTTAAGCGGCAGGACCGTATTCGAACCTGGCAATACAGTCAGTATATTACAAAGCAAGGCAATGCAACTACCCGACAGCATCGTGACCGGAACCAGATGCGTATGATTGGACGACCCCAATAGCAAACGGGCCATATGAGGAACTGCCAGGCCGATAAACGAGATCGGACCACAGAAAGCAGTCATAGTAGCCGTTAATAACCCTGTACATACCAACAGGAAAAAACGGATGCGTTTGATACGTACCCCCAGGTTGGCCGCATACAGCTCTCCCAGCAACAGGGCATTCAACGGCTTTATCAGTAAAGCTGCAAACAATAACCCTATAAACGAACAAAGCACAAAAAAAGGTAACTGGACCAGGGAAACACCGGAAAAATTACCCAGTCCCCACATCACATAGGCATGCACATTATCCACTGAAGCATAATAATTCAGTATAGAGATGCAGGAAGATGCCAGATAACCGATCATAATCCCTATAATCAGCAGCATCACATTACTTTTCACCTTCCCGGAAAAATAAATGATAATACCCAATATGATACAGGCACCGGCAAAGGCGGCCAGCACAACAGACAGGTAACCACTGATCTGCCAGGCAGTAAGCTGTGTTAGCGAGCCGCCAAAATACAACATAACCGCAGCCACCCCCAGGTTGGCACCATCACTGATACCTAATATAGAAGGCCCGGCCAATGGATTCCTGAAGAGGGTTTGCAACAACAACCCGCTTGTTGCCAGCGAAGCTCCGGCCATCCAGGCGGTCACTGCCTGTGGAAAACGGGATTGCAGCACAATGTTCTGCCAGGCAATCTTTTCCGCCCCTTTTCCCAGCAAAATATCCACCACCTGTCCGAACGGTATGGAAACTGCTCCATAGGCCAGGCTTGCCATAAACAAGAACACCAAAAGCAGGAGCAGGCAGGGATAATAAAGTAGTACATGTCGTTTCATCCGGCAAAGGTACTGTTTTTTGAGAATAGGTTGTCGTTCTACCGGCAGGAAGTAACCGGCAGCACCACTACTTTCACATAACGCCTGCCGGGAACAGATGAAAAGGCTTTTTTACCAGCCGGATATAAGATCCAAACTTAAACAGAAACTTTTACAAAGGAGAATAGCTGCAAACCGACACCGGATTCCCGGCAATTCCGATCATCTTTGCAGGGAAAAACAAATCTTAAGCCTTAAGGGATGTATCCCGGAATATTAAATGATGGTAATATCCGGGATACATCCTTTTTTATTCCTTCTTTTCAAAAGATTATTCCTTAGCGATCATCCGGTCGTATAAATAAAGAAGTACACTGGCAGCCAGTCCTATACCCAGGATCACGGTCCACAACTGCGACGGGGAATAGGTATTCCATAACAGGTCTGTCAATTCACGTGTAGACATATTGATCTGCGAAGCAACCTCTTCAAAATAGGCATTGCTGGACAACCCCGGTTGTATCTGTAATCCGCGTTCGGCAGCAAACCGCTGTACAAGCGACACTTTATCAGACATATGCTGGTAAACACTTCCGGAAATGATCCCGGCCATCACACTACCAATAAATACCGGTATAAAGGAATACCCCATATAAAGTGCTTTCTTATCAGCAGGTGCAATACGCCCGATATACTCCGTGATCTTGGGAGATCCGGCCATTTCACCCAGGGCAAAGATAAGGATAGCGACCATCGTAAAAAGGACATTCTGGGATACCAGCGTCAGCGCCATACCGATCGAACAAACCAGAAAACCTGACATCATCGACTTCAACGGCCTCAACTGCATGACTATGCTCGATACGACCAGCTGCAAAGAGATGATATACAAAGCGTCCATATTAACAATAAACTCAGAGTCCATCACACCGGGAGCCGTGCTGTAATTCTCACTGATAAAAGGGAAATGCCGGCTAAAGAAGTTATAGATCACACTGGTATCGACCCACTGCGAAATAAACACAGGCAACGTAAGGAACAACTGGAAATACATGGTCCAGAAACCGGCCACAATAAGCAGGAACAAGAGGAACTTCACATCTTTGAAAATAGTTCCCATATTCCGGAAAATAGTTCCGAAGGTCTGTAACAACGACTCTTCCGTCCGTTGCTCCTCACGGGGAGGCTCCTGGTAAAAGAAAAGCAATATGAAATTGAGTGCTATAATAGCAGCGGATACATAAAATATTAAATGCGAAGTACCTTTAAATAACAAAGTAACCATCGGCCCGAAGAAGGCTCCGATATTCACCATCATATAAAAGATCCCGAAACCGATAGACGATGTTTGCTCCGTAGTCGTTTTAGCAATGGTTGCCGAAATAACCGGTTTAAACAGGGCGGCACCCAGGGCCAGGTAAAGATACATCAGAAAGACAGCTGTAAATGTAGAGAACATCGGGAGCAGCAGGAAAGCAGATACATAGATTACAAAAGAGAGGAACAGCACTTTCTTATATCCATATTTATCGGCAATGGCACCGGTCAGCATCGGAAGAAAATAAAGGATACCGGTACCCACCCCCATTAAGGTTCCTTTCTGGCTCTGGGAAAACTCAAGGCCACCCATATCCGACGATCCGGTCAGGTAATTAGCAAAAAGCATAAAAAAGCCATAATAGGCCCAGCGTTCAAATAGTTCAATTACATTGGCCACCCAAAAGGTACGGGAAAATCTACTGAAAATACTCATAAAAATCTGTTTTTCATTTAATATTGGCGGGTAAAGGTACGACATTTTCTGATATCTGTTATCCCTATTGCCCGTAATAAGCCAGGTAAAGCCCTACATTTCACTACGCTATCCTCTCCAAAAGCACTTTTTTCAAAACGATTTACAAAATAAGAGTATGACATTTTTATTTCACCCGGAACAGATATTTAAAAATTAATTACCTTAGCTCCATATATTTGTCAACAAAAAGGAAACTCTTATCCCCTAAGCAATAAATGATGGCTATCGGTCAGCATATAACTTTTTAACCCATGAGAAAAACACTTTTTATCCTGTTTATCCTATTGCTGAATATCGCTTTTTCACAAGCTATTTATTTCAGGCACCTTACTTTAAAAGACGAACTCTCCCAATTATCTGTCATGTCGATCTACCAGGATGAAATCGGCAGGATGTGGTTTGGTACTTTAGAAGGCTTATGTATGTACGACGGGGAACAAATTACCATACATAAACCGGAAAGCACAAACGAAACTGGTATATTGGGAAATGATAACCGGTATATCGTAGGCGACCGGCAGGGAAATATCTATTTCAACTCTGACTTCTCCTTTATCAGGTATAACATCTGTACCCAACAGTTCAAATGCCTGAAAAAAGAAAATGTAGATGCCATAACCTCCTACAACAACGCTATCTATCTGGCAGTAAAAGATACCATCTACATATTCAGTAAAAGATACCATCTATATATTTGATCCTTTAGCAGAAAATTTCACCTATTATACCCATCTCGGAACGACCGGTAACACCATCCAGAAAATAATGCCCGACTCAAAAGGTAATTGCTGGATCGGTACTAAAAACGGCCTATTCATTAAAGAAAAAGATAAGAACCCAACCTGTATCATGGATTCGGCCGATATCAGTGATATCTTTGAAGACAGGAACAGGCAGATATGGATAGCTACCCGCTACCGTGCTATTTATAAAATAAAAGAAGATGGAGAGACCATCCATTACCTGCAGAATGAAAATAACTGTCGTTTCTTAAGTAACCTACAGGTCCGGTGTTTTGCTGAAGACAACTACGGTAATCTGTGGATCGGTACATTTAATGGCCTGAATAAATATAACCCCTATACGGATGAATTCACCGCTTTCACTACGGAACGCCTTCCCGGTAGCCTGAGCCACCCTTCCATATTCTCTTTATACAAAGACCGGCAGGGCACGATCTGGGTAGGTACTTACTACGGCGGTGTTAACTATTTTAACCCCGAAACCGATATATTCAGCTATTATCCGGAAGACGCGCAACGGAATACCTGCCTGAGCTATTATTTTGTAGGAAATATGCTGGAAGATAAAGATAAGAATATATGGATATGTACGGAAGGGGGGCGGCCTGAACCTCTTCAACCGGAAAAAGCGTACATTCAGTTATTTCCTTTCGGAAGATACCAATGGAATAGCCCATAACAACCTGAAAAGTATTTGCTACAGCGAAAAAAGAACCAGCTTTACATCGGAACCCATACCGGCGGACTTTCCATCTATGATATTGTCCGTAACAATTTCCGCAACCTTTATAAGGAGAATCCGGATTATGCCCGGCTGGCCGGCGATGTAGTCAACCAGGTTGCCCTATATAAAGATACTGCATTGGTGCTCCTTACCCAGACCGGTATCTTCAGGTTTGATCTGGAAACAGAAAAACTTACCTATATCTTTCCGAACGATAATAAATTTATCGGCTCCTGTTTTTTATTGGATTCCCGGGGATATATCTGGATAGCCCGCTGGGGAAAATTACATAAGATAAATATGGATAACCCCTACGATAGTACTGTTACCAGTTGTGGCGAAAAAGGGCTGGGAAAATTCAATGTTACTAAAATTTTGAAGATAAAAAGGGCAGGATCTTCCTGGGTACGCAGGGCAGCGGATTATTCTATTACAACGAACCCGAAGATATCTTTCTGAACTATACCGCCGAAAGCCATTTACTCCCCAATAATTATTGCTACAATATCGCAAAATCCAACCAGGATTACCTGATTATAACCAGTGATAAAGGGGTCTGCTTCTTTAATCCGGATAAAAATATCGTACGCACAGTCGACCTGGGCCGGGCACTTCCCATAACAGGTATCAACCTCGGATGTGGATTACTGGTATGTGACAACGGGGAGGTATTTATCGGCGGGACGGATGGCATGACCTCTTTCTTCGAACAGGAGCTCTTCACCTCACAGAAAGAATACAATTTATATTTTTCCGGTATCCTTATTAACAACGAACCTGTTACCCCACTGGATAATAGCAAGATATTATCAGAAAGCCTACCTTTTACAACCAGTATAAAATTAAAACACCGGCACAATAACCTGAGTATCTCTTTTTCCAGTAACAGTTATGTAAAAACACTTACCCGGAAACTCTATGAATATAAACTGGAAGGTTTCGATGAAAAATGGATACCCGGCACTACCAACCAGCTCTTTTATACCAACCTCAATCCGGGAAAGTACCTGCTTAAAGTACGGGAGAAACAATCAGACCCAACCACTATACCCAAAAGCATCGAACTGGCAATAACGATCCAAAGCTCCCTGTATGCCACACCGCTTTTTTATTTTCTGTATATACTCATTATCAGTGGCATTGTTTACAGTATTTTCAGGTTCAAGCAGTCTAAACTGTTACTCAAGACTTCCCTCACCCTAGAACGGAAAGAAAAAGAGCAAATAGAGGCACTCAACCAGAACAAGCTCCAATTCTTTGCCAATATCTCCCACGAATTCCGCACGCCCCTTACACTCATCATTACCCAGATAGAGATATTATTAAAAAACAACTCCCTCCCCCCCCGGGAGTATACAATAAATTATTAAAGATATACAAGAACTCCCACCAGATACGGAACCTGATCGGTGAATTACTGGATTTCCGTAAATCGGAGCTGGGTCATCTGAAACTTAAGGTATACCAACAGGATCTTATCTCTTTCGTAAAAGAGATCTATCTATCTTTTTACGAACTGGCTGCCAACCGCTCTATCCGGTATACATTTACCGCACCCGAACAGCCGGTTCTCCTCTGGTTCGACCCAAAACAACTGCAAAAGGTTTTTTATAACCTGCTTTCAAACGCCTTCAGGTTCACCCATCCGAACGGAACCATAGAAATAATAATAGAAGAGTTTGAAAAAGAGGTTGTTGTAAAAATCATCGACAACGGAACAGGCATCTGCCAGGAAGATATCGAAAGGATATTCGACCGCTTTTACCAGGCTTACCACCCCGGGACATCCGCCTTTGCCACACAGGGTACCGGTATAGGACTTTCCTTATGTAAGAATATAGTTGAACTGCACCGGGGAACTATCGACGTAAAAAGTACTCCCGGCTACGGAAGCATCTTTATGGTACATATCAGGAAAGGAAATGAGCACTTTGAGGAAAAGGAACTGGGAGAAGAGATGCCCCAGGTTGTTCTTACAGAAAGTTTCTCCCTATCTTCAACAGCCTTCAACGAACCGGAAGAAATAATGAATTAACCGAAATAGAAGAAGCAGCCGGTAAACGTACCCTACTGATCGTCGACGACAATGAAGAGATCCTCCTGTTACTCGAAACCCTTTTCTCTTCCACCTTCCGGATCATCAAAGCCACTAACGGCAAAGAGGGTCTGGAACAGACCCGGAAAGAAAAACCTGACATCATCGTCAGTGATGTAATGATGCCGGAAATGACGGGGATTGAAATGTGTATGAAAATAAAGAACGATTTTGACCTCTGCCACATCCCGGTGATCTTACTCACAGCTTTTGCATCGGTAGAACAAAATATTGAAGGATTAAAACGTGGCGCCGATGATTACGTAAGCAAGCCCTTCAACGCACAACTCCTTTTCACACGTACCCATAACCTGCTCAGGAACCGGATCATCCTGCAAAAGAAATTCAGCTCCGAGGCCGACTTCGACACCCAATAATTGGCGCACACCCCGATCGACCAGAAGTTCCTGGATAAAGTAAATGCCATAATCGACCGGCACCTGGACAACAGCGACTTCGATATAAACCTCTTAGCCAAAGAACTGGGCGTAAGCCGTAGCTCCCTGTATACCAAGTTCAAAGCCCTTACAGGTACATCGCCCAATGAATTTGTAATAAACAGCAAACTGAAAAGAGCGGCAACCCTGCTGAAGAACAATCCGGAATTACAAATTGCCGATATTGCTTCTCAACTCGGATTCAGCTCGCCCCGCTATTTCTCCCAATGCTTCAAAACACAGTTCCATATCAGTCCGGCAGAATACAGGAAAAGTAAAGTGTAAGCAGATAATAATTTATTCATTAGCAAGATATGGTGTATCCGGCAAAATATTTTATATCTTTGTAGTATGTTAAACACTTCATTTAAATCGGATTTGGTTTAGTAAACAATCTGTCTCTCTTTTACAGATTGTTCCTTCGTTTGTTCCCGGATAACTCTTTTCGGGAGTAATTTTCGTATTCTTATAATTGTAATTTTTAATCTGCGTATACTGATAAAAGCGTGGGTATACTCTCATGTGCATGCCAAATACATGCAGATCATAAAAAAAGATAACACCATGATTAATTTAAATAGCTATGGCTGGAACGATCAGTTAAACCAGCTAAAACAACAGTCAACCTATAAAAACCTCATTCACGCCCGTGTATCCACAGTACACAAAACATGTTACGAGGTTATTTCCGAAAACGGTATGTTCCAATGTGAACTAACAGGAACACTGATATATGGAAGATCAGATTTCGAACTACCCTGTACCGGTGACTGGATTATTTTTCAACCTTTCGATGGAAATAAAGGCATTATAGTTGATATATTGCCCCGACAGCGGATCCTGTACTGTAAAAAAGCGGAACAGTTGCTGATAAACAGGCTATTGCTTCGTATGTCGATAAAGCATTTATTGTGCAAAGTATCGACGATAATTTCAATGTCCGCAGAGCCGAGCGCTTTATGGTTCAGCTCTCGGAAGAAAATATCGATCCCGTACTGGTACTCAATAAGGCCGATTTAGGTTTTGACAAGCAACACATCGAAGAACAGATCAAACATATTACCCGCCGGATACCAGTCTTTTTCACAAGTATCCACGACCCCGAAACGATTCACCGGCTCCGGGAATCTATTGCGGAAAGTGAAACAGTTGTATTTGTCGGCTCTTCGGGCGTAGGGAAAAGTTCGCTGGTGAATGCACTTTGCGAAAAACAGATCCTGCTTACAGCCGAAATAAGTATGTCCACAGGAAAAGGAAAGCATACTTCAACCCGCCGGGAAATAGTACGGTTAGACGGTTCGGGTGTTTTAATCGACACTCCGGGGGTCAGGGAATTTGGCCTGGCGACCCACAGTACCGGTTTACTGTCTAAAATATTGGAAATATCCGATTACGATGGTAAATGCCGGTTCACGGATTGTACCCACACCCGCGAACCCGGATGTGCAGTTTTAGAAGCTATAAACAACGGAATGTTAGATCCCGGTGTATATCAAAGCTATCTGAAACTCCGGCGGGAAGCCTGGCATTTTTCTACTGCCGAACATGAAAAACGAAAAAAGGATAAATCTTTTTCAAAACTTGTAGAGGAAGTAAAGAAACGTAAAATGAATTTCTAACAAAACTCCCTGTACCCGGATTGTAATAAACCGTGGTACAGGGAACCGTGAAAAACATCTTAAATCATAATTAAATTGCCAACTCTATATCTCTCTTGCGTTTAAGTGCCTCCAGAAAATAATAATCGGCATAATTAAGCGGAGCATCCACCTCTGCATTATGCGGAATACTTCCTACCGAATGTTTCAGGAGGAAATTGCCATTCTCTCCCGGATTGGCCCGGTAGGCCGGCGAAGCTACCGATACCATAATCTCATCGGCATACTTTTTATACTCCTCTCCGCCTTCGATATCCAACTGGCTTAGTTCATATAAGGCAGAAGCCATACAGGTGGCCGCCGAAACATCACGTAAAGCCTCCGGTATATCAGGAGCCGACATATCCCAGTAAGGTATTTTATCGGCAGGCATATCCGGATGATCTTTCATAAAATGAAACGTTTCCAATGCCTGTTGCAGGTAGCGCCGGTCACCGGTCTCACGGTAACAAACCGTATATCCGTAAATAGCCCAGGCCTGCCCGCGGCTCCACACAGGCTCATGGCTGTATCCCTGTGCCGTATGCCGGTTCCGTACCGAACCAGTTGTTAGTGAATAATCAATTACATGGTAGCAACTCCCATTCCGGCGGAACTGTTCCTGCAACGTACGGTCGGCATGCGAAACAGCTATCCGGTAGAAAGAGGAATCGCCCGTTAAACGGGTTGCTTCAAACAATAACTCCAGGTTCATCAGGTTATCTATAATTACCGGACATTCCCATCCCCGCTCAGACATCCAGTCATGCGCTACATCCCACGACTGGATAATTCCGGGCACTTCCCGGAAACGGGTAGCGAGCGAGCGGGCAGCCTGTACGATCACCTCTTCATACTCCCGGATACCCGATATACGTAACCCGTTCCCAAAACTACAGTAAACCATAAATCCCACATCATGGTGCCAGGTCAGGTTCTTGGCTGCTTCGATCGCTTCCGTATACTTCCTTGCCAGCGGTTCGAGCGACCGGTCACCGCTAAGTTCATACAGGTACCATACCGAGCCCGGAAAAACTGCTCCGCCAGTCGGTATAATCACAATAATATACACCTCCCTCCGGCTTAACCGTTACCGGATTCAACACCTTTCCACTCGATTCAATAAAAGCGATTTCCCTTCCGATCTGAGCACGTGCAAAAGCAATATTTTCCTCTACGAAAGAAACAGGCTCTTCCTTTTTCATAGTACATGACAAGAGTAGCAGGCTTACAAAGCTGACAGCTACCTTTCTCATAAGTTGATCCTTATTTGTCCTGATTAATTATAAATACATACTTCCCTGTGGTTTGTACCTGCCCGGCGTTGAGGGATACCCGGTAGATCTTTTCACCCCACACATCCGATAAACGCGGATCGTCCAGCTTTACCGTTTCCACCACAGATGTAAAAACCGCAGGGTCATACTTCATTTTTACCTTCTCCCCGTTTACTTCCAGCCGTACCTCGCCGGGTACACTTACATCTACACTACCCCAGCACATAAAATTGACCTGGTTAGGCAGGGAAGGGTTGATAAGCTCAAAGGTATCCTCGATCCGTACCTCCTTCCGTAATAACCGGCAGGAGCGCGTCCAGCTTTTTATACCTGCTTCTGCCGGATAAGCAGCAGCCAGGTCAGCCGTAAATTCCATCCGGGATGAATTGAAACGGACATTTCCCGCTTTATATTCCGGCCCGAATGCCTGTGCAAACCCATTCACCAGCGGCACATTGTGGTAATCACTCTGCATCGTCCAGATCGAATACCGTTCGTGGCTGAAGGTCTGGCGGGTGTAGGTACCGACCCCGGCATCAATAAAGATAGGAGTGGTGTGGAGATATAAAGAAAACGTTCCGGCATCATTGTGATTATGGCTTTCATTATTATAGCCACCCTTCGTAGCCAGGAAAAAACCCTCGCGGTTACTCATATAGCAAAATTCGGTTTCCGGATACCAGCTATAGGTCGGTGGTATATAAACCTGCCCGGTATATACCAGTTCCTTTTCATACAACAAATTCTGAAGCGTACGGAACAGGTCTCTTCCCCCGGATATTTCCCCGGGCCCATTGCCCGACAGGTAAGCTGCATATTGCTGCATCAGCGGGCTATCCACCGCTTTACCATACCGGTAGATCAACCGGGCATCCCCTCCTCCGCGGGCAGAGGCATCGGCAAAATTCACCACCCATCCGTTCCCCACATACGAGCGGGCAATATATTCGCCCATATTACGGATCAGCGGCTCGTCAAACAGCGAGACCGAACCGCCTGTCGCATCATGCAATAACTGGAGGTAATCATACATTTTCCCGGCTGCATGCCCCCAGTAAGATGGCCCCTCTTCACAGGCCCCATCCGGATGGGTATAATTGATAAACTTATCCACCGACAACATGGTACGGTATACCGCTGCTGCCAATGGATCCTGCTCCTCTTCCAGCAAAAGAAAACACTGTAACACATTGAAATTACACCAGGGATTTCAGTTATTAACCAATCCGCCCGGCTTCAGGTTAAAAGCCATCCACCAGAAACGGTCTTCTGCCATATAAGGAGTGAGGATGCGTTTGCGGAGTTCCGTATGCAACCTTTTATTCACCACCGGATTCACCTGGTCGAACGCATCCTTCATAAAATACCAGGTCCAGGCCAGGAGCGACCCCAGGTCGCTGGAAGTAAGGTCAATCACCTGTTCGGTATAATCGGGTAACGAGCGCCCCAAATGTTGGGCATTCAGGTGGGCGGAAAGTACCCACGAGGTCATCTCGCAGAAATAGTATGCCCCATTGATAAGCTGGCCGGTAAAGCGTCCTTCCCCCTCGGCCAGTTCGGCCAGCAAAAGCGACGCCAGTGCATCCATATTAGCATTGAAAGGATCTTCCATTATTTTCCGGTTACCACTTCTTTCGAACTCGAGGTAATCGGTCGCTTTTACCACTTTCCATTCGTAGGTAAGCAGTTGCTCTCCTGCGGTTATCAAGCGGCTTCTGTAAGCTCCCGTCAATTGTTCCCATCCCTCCCGGTCGGTATAAGCGGGATAGGGAACCCATTCAGAAGCAGGCAGAAGCGAATGGCGCACTTCCGGGTAGCCAGCCTTCTGCTGTAACAAATTCTTCTCACTATACGCCGATAGTACCAACGGGAGACAGGCTGCCAACCCGGTAATTATATATTTAAGTAGTTTCATAGGCCCTTATTTCATGTTAATCAGCTATTTCCTTCCCTGGTGTAATCCTGTTTTCTTCTTTCCTTAGCTGCCCCAACCCGGATTCTGGGTAATGGCAGGGTTCATCTGGATTTCAGTCAACGGAATAGGCCATGTATATAAATGATCGCCCGGCCATAAATAGGCAGAAACAACTTCACCCCACACCTGCTTAATCCCGTTGCCGGAATAATATACTACCTCTTCCAGCGTTTTCCAGCGAAGTTCATCAAAATAGTTAATTCCTTCGTTTACAAACTCTATACGCCGTTCATTACGGATCCGTTCAATCAGTTCCTGCCGGCTGTTCACCCTAGTAGCAGGTGATGAATTCAGCGGAGCTACCCCTGCACGCTCCCGTACCCGGTTGACCAGTGCGATAGCCTCTGTACTTACTCCACCTGCCAATTCAGCCAGGGCTTCCGCCCACATCAATAACACATCGGCATAGCGGATAACCGGGAAGTCGGTCGGACAATAGGCGCGGTTAGGAGTTTCATACATGCCTTCATACACAAACTTCCGGTGTAAATAATAGAAGTATGTAGGAGTATCTGTCCGCAGGTCGCCCTCCGGCTCGTTCTGGTTTCTGAAAGGCCATCTCAGGGTGGTATTGAAATCTTTGCCGTCGAGCACCCCCAGGTAATTGGCATACGGAGTAATTACATTTGCCTCCAGGCGGGGGTCCCTGTTCTCATACGCTTTCCGGATCCGCTCTTCATTACCCGCCGGAAGATACAACGACATATCCAGCCCTTTCAACACCGCTTCATGCATCTCCTCCTCCGTTAAACCGTCACGCAGGAAATAGACCTGCCTGTCTTTCACCGGCATACTGTTATATCCCGGAATAATATCGTCCCAATCAAACTTCGTACCGTCGGTATATTCGTACATATCCACAATATTAGGAGATACCAGGAACGTATTCCAGCACGAACCGTAAGAAGAACGCGTTCCGCAATAAAACTGGGTATCTGTCCCATACTTATCGACCCCTATATTTTGTATCGAAAAGATCATTTCATCACATTGCTCATTCTCTTCCTTAAACAGTACTTTATAGTCGCCGGTAAACAGGTCATACCCACACTTACCTACCTGTTCAAAATCGCTGATTGCTTTCTCGTACTCTTTCATATAGAGGTATACCTTTCCGCGGAGTGCATAGACCGCTCCGCGGGTAACACGTCCGTAATCTGCGTGGCCGGCTCCATATTTATCCGGTAAAGCCGTTTCGGCCAACGCATCATTAAGGTCTTTCAAAACCACTTCCCAGATGGTCTCTTCCGTTTCGCGCGGATGATTCATCTCCTCTACCTCCACCTCTTCCAGGTACACAGGCACTCCTTTAAAAAGCTGGTTCAGGCGGAAATAATAATAGGCACGCAGGAATTTCGCTTCTGCCACATAGCGCCGCTTCTTGGCCTCATCCGAAGGCGAGAGAGCCGGCATATTATTAATCAGGTCATTGGCACGTGCGATACCGGTATACATATCTTTCCATACATTTTTGAAAAGATCGTTTGAACTATTGATCGTTCCGTTCATAAACCCATGGATATCCCGGCATTGGGTAGAAAGCCCCAATTGGTCGAACTGGTACAACGCCCTGTGTGAAGCTCCCGACGAAGAATAGCCTGCACGCAAAGCGCTATACACTCTACCCATACCCAGGTCGGTCAGGTAGTCGGTTGTCCACATATCATCCGCATTTACTTTATCATATGGTTTGGTATCCAGCAGGTCACTCATACACCCGGTCAGCAACCCCACCAGCAGTGCAAACAATCCATACTTTCTTACTTGATATAATTTTATATTTTTATTCATAACTGTAGGTTTTTAGAAATTAAGATTTACACCAAATGCAAACTGTCTCATAGGCAGATAGCCTATCCCTGCGCCCCGTTCGGGATCCATAAAAGGATAGGGAGTAAACATCAGCAGATTCTCGCCCGAAACATACACCCGCAGGTTGCTGATCTTACACCGTTCCACGATATGGGACGGGATGGTATACCCTAACTGGATATTTTTTTAGCTTGAGGTAAGAGGCATTGTAAATCCAGCGGTCGCTCATCTCGCGGTTGATCGCAGTAGTTTGGTAAGTGAGCCGGGGATAGGCTCCGTTGATACGATTAGCAGGATCGGCCGGGTTGGTGGCATTATAATAATACCGGTCATTGGCTACCTGTGCGGAGATCGCATTTCTCGAACTTATATTAGAGGCGTTATAGCTGGTTTCCAGGAAATAGTAATGCATCCCTGCACTTCCTGCCCAGATCATAGAGAAATCAAAATTCTTCCATTCCAGGTCTACATTAAAACCATAATTATACTTGGGTAAGGGCGATTTACCGGAGAACTCCCGGTCGTTACTATCCCCATACACCCCATCACCGTTGAGGTCGGCATACAACAGGTCACCATAATAGAGTTGTGCCTGCCCCACGACATTGACCGGCGCAAAGGTATACCCGGCTGCCTGCATGGCCTGTACCCACTTCATATCCTCTTCCGTACGGATCATCCCATCTTTCGGCCCCCCTTTTATATTGACAGACCCATCGGAGTTGAAGTAAGCACCATTACCTTTATACACTTTTTGGTATAGAACTCCCCGATCTTACGGCCTTCCACCAGGTAACCTTTCTCTTTGATGCTTCCGTCTTCTTCTTTATTCTGGGCAGATACCTGTCCGAAGTTATTCGTCCCGTCGGCATATACCTGATATTCGCCCAGGTATTTTTCCACCCGGTTGAAATTATATGCAAAGTTACCTTTCACACTATACCGTACATTCCCGATCTTATCGTTCCAGCCTAAGGCAACCTCCATACCTCGGTTCCTTACATCTGCCGTATTCATGGTGGGGGCTTCAATATTTCCGGCCGACAGGTAGATAGAAGGCTGCGTAAGGATACCCGTAGTTAATTTATCATAATAATCGATCTCAAACGATGCACGTCCGTTCAGCAGAATACCTTCGAGGGCGATATCTTTCACATCGGTCTCCTCCCATTTCAGGTTGGGGTTGGCTATTTTCTCCCGGCCCAGGGTAGTCATCCCCGCACCGCCGAAGCTGTAATAATAGATGGCATAGAGCGAATGGTAATCATAATTACCTGCCGCATCATTCCCCAGCTGCCCCCACGAAGCACGTAGCTTCAGGTTCTGGAACGTACCTTTCAAGGGTTCGAAAAAGCTTTCTTCCGAAATCCGCCAGCCGGCCGATACACTCAGGAAGGTACCCCAGCGGCTTTCCGTTCCGAAGCGGGAAGAGCCGTCGCGCCGTAAGTTAAACTCAAACAGGTATTTCGATTTATAATCGTAATTCACACGTCCGAAGAAAGAGCGCATTGCCCTGTCGTATTCTTTCCCTTTAATTTATTTTCATCTTCCCCGGCAGAATCGGGTACGTAAATACCTTCGGCTACCAGGCCTTTTTTGGATGCTTCCTGCTCATAGTAGTTGAAATAGTACTCATTATGACCCACCAATACATTGAAGGAATGGTCTTTATGGATATCAAAGCCATACCGGAGTACATTATCGAAGGTGAGCTGGTAATCCCGGTCGCGTTTATAAACCGTAGACATTTGCGAAGGAGTAGTTGGATATGATGCGATCTCGCCCGATGCAAAATTCAGTGCCGTACTCGATACAGGATAGGTGTTTTTCTCCCTGAAGTGGGTCTGGTAATTGAATTTTGTTTCAAAAACCAGCCCTTTCAGGATGTTTAACCGGGCAAAAAGAAGAGTAGTATTGACACGCGATACCTGGTCTTTTCCGTCGAAATCATACAATTCGCGCAACAGGGAGTTCATCTAAACATCCTCGGCACTCGACGAAGGAGCCGCCCAGTATCCGTCATACTTGTATGCATACAGCCCGGGAGTTTTTTGTGATAAGTAATTAAATAATTGATCTTCCGTTTGTCCCATCTGGTTATCTTGTATGGACATAAACGTATGGGTACCTAAGGTTAACACCTTTGCAAAAGTAGATTCGAGATTCACGCAGAACTGGTACCGTTCTGTTCCTGTATTGGCTATAATACCGGGGTTATTCAGATAACCGGCCGACAATACATATTTAGAAGTTTCACTACCGCCTGTAACGGAGAGGTTATATTGTTGTACCACGTTATTTTCAAACAAAGCATCCGCCCAGTCGGTATTGGGATAGGCCACGTAATTGGGGTAACCCGATTTGGCTATTGCCTTAGGATTTTTAGCCGCATCGCGCCAAAGGTCGATCTCGGTTTGTGTAAAGTTACCGGTCTGCCCTACATTCTGCATGGATTCATTGAAGAGCTCCATATACCGGGCGTAGTCCGATACAAATTCCGGCACGCGGGTGGGTTGTGCCAGCGAGAGGGTACCACTGAACGAGATCCGTAGTTTACCTACACTACCCGATTTGGTTGTTACCAGGATCACCCCGTTAGCCGCCCTGGCTCCGTAAATAGAAGAAGAGGCAGCATCTTTCAGGATAGATATCTCGGCAATATCACTGGGGTTAAGGGCATCTAAGGTTCCTTCTATCCCGTCGATAATCACCAGTGCCGACGAGTTGCGGTCGTTTAAGGTACCCTGCCCGCGTACACGGATATTGGCACTGTCGTCTCCCGGACGCCCGGATAGCTGGTTAACCCGTACGCCGAAAGCCAGACCGGCCAGTGAGGTAGAGACATTGGTTACCGGCCGGGCCTCTATACTTTTTGCCCCCACCGTAGAGATCGACCCGGTCATGTTTACCTTTTTCTGTACACCGTATCCTACTACTACCACCTCTTCGATCAACTGGTTATCCTCTTTCAACTGGATCCTTAGTTCCCGCTGGTTATTTACACGCACCTCCTGCTCCGTATAGCCGATATAGCTTACCACCAGGATAGCCTCCCCGTTTTTAACATCCAGGGTAAAGCGGCCGTCAAAATCGGTAACCGTACCGTTTAACGTGCCTTTTTCCACCACATTGGCCCCTATAATAGGTTCGCCGGAGGGATCGGTTACCACATCACTCACCGGCACAGATGCCTGTTGGTGTATACCTCTTACCTCTCCTACAGTTAAACTACCGGCTCCGGCCGGCCCGGCATACAAGGCTCCTATAGAACCGAAAAGGATAGCGCCTGCCAGATAGCCCTTTCTATACCGGATAAAATCTCTCATTTTTTTCATAATAATTACATCAGATACTTTAGTTATTCTTGTTTTCATTTCCAGGTTAAAGGAGTTTTTCATAAGTTAAATATCACTCATTCCATTCGCCGGGAACAAATGAACTAAAAACGCGTGTTCGCGAACACACAAAATCGTCTGAATTATATACATAAATTGTCCAAAGACGGGAAATTAACACTTGGAGGAGAGGGGAATATAGGGAAAAAATACGGAGACACAGAGACACGGAGATTTTATTTTCTAATGATTAAAAACCTCTGTA
This sequence comes from Tannerellaceae bacterium, assembly GCA_021204405.1. GTDB lineage: Bacteria > Bacteroidota > Bacteroidia > Bacteroidales > Tannerellaceae > JAJPZJ01. The sequence continues at coordinate 59,215 of JAJPZJ010000074.1, forward strand.
TCTCCGTGTCTCCGTATTTGAAATTATATTTCGTGACTTTTAGAGAACCATTACACCTACATACAGTTATTTACAAGTCCAGCTTACTTTATCTTCATATATGTTTTTAGCTTGTATAGCTTTTACATATATTTCATTGTTGCCTTTCTGTAGGGTTACCTCTTCCCAGGTGAAAATAGCATAGTCGCCGGCACGCCTGATTCCCTGGCTTACTCCGTTTACAAAAAGCTCGGCTTCAGGCAGGTTGGAGAATACGGTTATATCGGTCACTGGCTGGCTCCGGTTGAGATGGCAGCGGTTACTGATGTAGACAAATTTATCGTCGGGATTCCAGTTGGCCTTATAAAAATAGAAAGCATCTTTCTTCACCTTGCGGTCGAACGTAACCAATCCTTTGTCATTGATACCCGGCCGGTCGCCCTCCGTACGGTGGGCAGCTCCGAAATCGAACAGGTTCCAGATATAGGAACCCCAGATAAACGGGCGTTCGGCAATGGCTTTCCAGTTATGGATATGGAAATAGGTCTGGAAGTTCTCCGGGTGCCACCATTCCGAAGCATCGCCGGGTTTAACGGAGTCCTGCTGGTGGTAAATGCTTGCTCCAGCGCCATACTCGCTCACCCCTATTCTGAACTCCGGGCAATCGCAGTGCACCTGGTCTGCCCACGGACCCATGTCGGAAGGCGACCCGCCATACCAGCCGAAATACTGGTTCCATGCTACTAGGTCGGTTGTCGCATTCAGTTTATCATGGTGTGAAAGGAAGCTGGCGGCAGTAGTAGGACGTGTAGGATCTTCCTCTTTTGCCAGTGCATCCAGCTCTTTTACATATTCAACCGGATTATCCCCGTAAGTTTTCAGCTCATTATACAACCCCCAGAAACAGATGGAGGGATGGTTATAATGTTGCCTGATCAGTTCTTTTAACTGCTCTTTCCCATTTTCCCGGAAAGCAGGTATATCATTAAACCCTCTGTCCAGATAGCCGCCCGGCCCAATAAACGGGATCTCTGCCCATACCACCAGGCCATGTTGGTCCATCAGGTCGTAAAAAGCCGTAGCCTGCGGATAGTGTGCCAGCCGGACAGAGTTAGCTCCCATTTCAACCATAATCTCCGCATCCTCCTGGTGATGTTGGAGGCGCAGGGCACTTCCGACCTCTGCCCGGTCCTGGTGGCGGCATACCCCTTTTAGCTTCACATGCTCGCCATTGAGGAAAAAACCCTTCTCTGCATCTACATGATAAAAGCGCAGACCCAGCGGCTGAATTACCTTATCCGCTTCTTTTCCGTCTACCAGCAAAACAACCTCCGCCTTATACATAAAGGGATCTTTTACTCCATTCCACAAACGGGGTTTCTGCAAGGTAATATCCGTAGTCAGCACCTGTTGGGCAGTGGTAGCCAAAGTGACCGGGGCTGTTTTTGTTGTACCAGCTTTCCGCCATCCCAGATCTTTACCTGTATCTCCGCCGGTTTGGGGGTACCGGTATAATTGGAAAGGACAACTTTTGCCGTAACAGCGGCCTTTTCCTTCGTCACTTCATCCTAGATAAGATAGACACCCGGCGAAGCATAATCGGTTAAAGAGATATGGGTAGGTTCGGTAATGATCAGGTTGACATCCCGGTAGATCCCTCCGTAGATATTAAAATCTCCTACCAGCGGCATAATATCCAGGTGCAGAGCATTGGTAACCTTTACCAATATTTTATTTTCTTTCCCATAGTCCACCCGGTCGGTAATATCGAACACAAAAGCACCATAAGCACCCCTGTGTTCGCCCACATAAACATCGTTAATAAAAAGTTCCGTTACGATACTTACTCCTTCAAAGCGAAGATAGAGTCGTTTGCCCTGCCAACCGGAAGAGACAAAAAGCGTTTTTCATAATTCCCCATCCCCCGGAAGTAATCCTGTTTACCACTTAAGGCGTCCTGCGCATTCCAGGTATGAGGCAGGTCTACTCGTTCGGCACTTCCGCGTTGTACATGGTGGGAGAAGCGAAACTGCCAGTCGTCATTCAAAAGGATCTGCCGGCGGGATGCAAAAACAGATGTGCCTCCTAACAGCAACATCAGTAAGAGAAGCGTTTTTTCATGTTTTTCAGTTTCTAATAGTATTTGTAATTGCCACAAATAATAAATTATACAAATGATTATCCGCATAATGTCCTATTATAAATTCTGAATTTGAAGTCGGAGTTA
>JAJPZJ010000168.1 GCA_021204405.1 Tannerellaceae bacterium
ACTCCGACTTCAAATCCAGAATTTATAATAGGACATTATGCGGATAATCATAAAAATAAAGAAGAAGAACAGATAAATATCGTTTATTCTTCTGGTTTTTCAGCCACGCTATCTGTCTCTGTATATTTATCTTTCACGATTCTGAATCCATTGTTAAAGTGTTTGCTTTCCGGATAGATATAGAAATGGCTGGTGGGACGGCTGGAGGCTCGGTCGTTAAACCAGGTACCACCTTTTACTACAGCATAAGTACGACCGTCTTTATGGATCAGGTCAGAGCACCATTCCCAGACATTTCCACTCATATCATGCAGTCCTATTTCGTTAGGAGCTTTTAATCCTACAGGATGAGGAGCCCCTTTGGAGTTACCAGCATACCAGCCCACGCTATCTAATTCTATTCCCCCGCTATATAGGTGGGTTAGTTTGGCATATCTTCCGCCACGGGCAGCATATTCCCATTCTTCTTCCGTAGGTAGCCGGCCGCCGGCCCATTTGCAATATTCCTGTGCTCCATACCAGGTAATATAAATAGCCGGGTGCGATTCGTATCCTTGTACCGGTTTTCTGTTCTCTATTCCCCAGTTGCATTCATAATAAAGAGGTTGTCCTTCTGCGGCTCCCTGTTTGACTACATCGCTTTTATAGGCTTCCAGGAAATGGGCAAACTGATAATTCGTTATTTCATATTTACTGATATAGAAGTCAGAAACACTGACTTTACATACCGGATTATTATCTTCCGGATAGGTGGAACCCATGTGGAAGGTACCTCCTTTCACTTCTATCATCTCTGGATAGCTGTTGGTTGCCAGGGATTTACGATAAGTTATGTGATTGATATGTTTTTTTACTGTTTCCCGGTCTTCCTCTCTTACGTCGCTTACAAGAAATTGATTTAGGTGGTCAATGGCAATATCATATGCTTCTATTCCTTTAATTATTAGCAGTCGTTCGTACATCATGGCCAAAGCCATATGGGCGTCTGTGCGCTCAGGATCCAGATGGATTCCCTGCTTGTATAAATTATAAGCTTCTTCGGTATATTTTGCCAGGTCTATGGGACCTCCTGAAAGGGAAAGCAGGTTATCTGCCTGACGGATGCAGTTATCGGCATACGGATTGATCTCGTTACTGATGATCCGGGCAAATTTACTTTTTTCATCTCTACAGGAATAAGGCGATAGAAATAGCGTAAGGAGTCGACCGGCATTTTCTTTATTAGCCGGGTTAGGAGGAACTGGCCAGCCGGTTTGTCCATATTACCGGTAATAAAATCAATCCGGATAGAATCGCGTAGTTGGTTCATTTCCGCCAATTTGCGGTCCGCTTCTAGTTCATACACTTTTGTGTGTGAGGGATGAATAGTTGGTTTGAATAAATGTTTTACAAGAGAAGTCCTGGCTTTTTCATGGGACGCATATGCCTGGACAGCACCCAGGTCATGCAAATGCATAGAAAGTTGGTTTAAGCTATCAATGGTTTGATTAATGGCTTGTGTTTTTTCAGATACCGGGCATATTCCATATGGGTTTTTGCTCCGAAAAATTGCAGGTTATCCGGAAAGTCATTCAGTTGTCCCTGAATGTAGAGTGTATCATTATCTAATAATAGGTCACAATAATAAAATTAATCATTCAGAGTAGTACATAGCCAGAGGTGTTGGGGTGTATCAGCAAGAGTGTCCGACATAATGAGTTTTCCTTTTTCAAGCCGGACAGAATTGATAATTCTCTGGTTATCAAATTGCTTAAGGAAGAATAAAGTTCCTGATTTGACATCCTTTATGGTAGCTTCTATCCGATAGGCATCTGCATTTGCCGGAAATATACCTATGTGGAGGAATAGTACAAATAGGAGAAGGCTCTTTTTCATAAGAAGTACCGGTCTTTATTTTTTAAGAATAAACTTTTGGGCAGAAAGCTCAAATGTAGAAAATTAATTGCTAAATCAATCCTATTGATTCTTATAGGATAAGGATAGATAAGTTTTTTAATAATAATTTGTAAATAGTTCCCGGTTAGTTATTTTGTTAAAGTTGCAAACGATTGCGTATAATATCTTTACTATTCGGAAATGGGGCTGAAGGTTAAACCATAAAAGAATCTATATTTATGTATCTAAACTTGTTATCACAAACAAAATCTATTATATCATGAACAGACATTTATTAGTAAGCCTGTTAATTGCTTTTTTTGTTACCAATTTACATGCTGCAAATGACATTAAAGTAGAACCTGCTTTTTGGTGGAGCGGGATGAAAAATTCTGAAGTACAGTTGATGGTGTATGGAAAGAATATTTCCGACTATCGTCCTTCTATTGATTATCCGGGTGTATATATCTCGAGCGTGGTTGGGTTGGAAAGCCCCAATTACCTTCTTATTTATATAAATGTGGCAGATGCACAGCCGGGAAATTTTAATATCACTTTTACACAAGGGAAAAAGAGTTTTACTTATCCTTATGAACTGAAAGCCCGTAAACAGGATGCTGCAGAATTGCAGGGGTTTAATGCTTCAGATGTTCTTTATCTGATCATGCCTGACCGTTTTGCCAATGGCGATCCTTCGAATGATAATATACCGATGAAGATGCCTTATAAAGTAGACCGGAATGATCCGAATGCACGCCATGGCGGTGATCTGGCTGGTATTGAAAAGCATCTCGACTATATTGAAGATTTAGGAGTGACGGCCATCTGGCTGAATCCCGTATTGGAAAATGATATGGAGGGTGGCTCCTACCATGGGTACGCTACGACAGATTATTATCGGGTAGATCCTCGTTTCGGAACGAATGAAGAGTATGTTCAATTAATTGAAAAAACGAATCAGAGAGGAATGAAAGTGGTTATGGATATGATCTTTAACCATTGTGGAAGTGATCATCCCTGGATGAAGGATATCCCCAGCCGGGATTGGTTTAACCATCTTGATAAATATGTAGAAACGAACCACCATAAAGAAGCTTATTTTGATCCATACGCTTCCAAGTATGATTGGGATGTAATGATGAATGGATGGTTCGTGCCTTCTATGCCGGACCTGAACCAGAAAAATCCTCATGTGGCAAAATATCTGATCCAGAACTCTATCTGGTGGATTGAATATAGTGGTGTAAATGGTATTCGCCAGGATACTTATCCGTATGCCGATGTGGATATGATGGCCGATTGGTGCCGGGAGGTAATGAATGAATATCCTAATTACAATATTGTAGGAGAAGCCTGGATGAATTATACGATTGGTTCGGCTTACTGGCAAACGGGTAGCAAATTGAATTTTGGTAAGGATACGGAACTTAAGTCAGTGATGGATTTCCGTTTGATGAATATTGCCAGTGAAGCATTTCATGATGATTCCGAATGGGGTAGTGGATTGAGAGCTATCTCGGAACATATGGGTTATGATTATGTTTATCCGAATATTTATAATGTATTGCGTTTTCTGGAAAACCATGATACAGACCGCTTCCTGCCGGCTATGCCTACCAATCTGGATGCTTATAAGCAAAGTATGGCATTCTTATTAACGATACCCGGTATCCCTCAGCTTTACTATGGGGAAGAATTATTAATGAATGGTAACAAACAAAAGAGTGATGGTTATATCCGTTTGGATGTTCCCGGCGGATGGCCCGGAGATACCGAAAATCACTTTACGGTATCCGGCAGGTCAGACTTGCAGAATGAGGCGTGGGATTTTACCCAAACCTTATTAAAATGGCGGAAAGGGAATGATGTAATTGCTTATGGTAAGATGAAACACTTTATTGTAAACCAGGGAGTGTATGTATATGAACGTAGCCTCAATGGTAAAAGTGTACTGGTAATGCTGAATGGACGTACCAGTGAGGTTAATCTGCCACTGGATAGGTATGCCGAAGTGTTGTGTGGTAAAAAAAGTGGTAAAGATATCATTACCGGACGGACCATTACATTGGATAAGGAAGTGAAATTGGCACCGAAGGAGGTATTGGTAATGGAGATGTAAGTAGTTTGTTTTATAGGAATAGAAACAGGGCTCATTTAGCTAGATGAGCCCTGTCTTTTATAGGAATATTTTTTCCATAATAACTCTATGTTTACACTGAATCCCGTTTTCCCATATGGGTTCCGGGTAATTCCTGATAAAGTAATCAGGATCAAAAGAGACAATGTCAAATCCAAGCTGCTGATAAAGCATTAACGGGCCGGGAGCTGAGGTGCCGGTACATATGTTTACTTTCCGGATGTTATTCTCTTTTACCCAGATATTGCATATGTATTCCATTAATTTCCGGGCGATACCTTGCCGTTGATAGTTTTCGTCTACAGCCAGATTCATAATTTCAGCACTATCTCCGGACTGCTTCTGTACAACGATTACTCCCACTGGTAGTTGGTTACTTACTGTTAGTATGCAATCAGATGAATAAATATATTTATCTATCATCTCTTTATCGGGATCTGCAACTAATAATAGTTGATAGGGATAATCAACTGTTTTATGAATTGAGATTTCCGGTAAAGTAACCAATTCCACTATATTTCCATCCGGGTCGGCAATGGTACTTTCATAATATCCATCTCCGGTTAGGCGTGGTTCACTGACAATGCTATACCCTTCTGAACGGAATAATTCGGTTTTTTTATTCACCCGATCTTCCGATTTTAATTGAAAAGCAATATGGGCTAAACCAATATGTTCTTTACGTTCACTCTTTTCCCGGATATCTTCCCGTTGCATGATTTCCAGGGAGGCTCCTCCGGAAAAAGAGATAAATTAAGAAGAAAACTTTTTCTTATAATTAGTATACTTCTTATTACTTTTCCTGTTGAAATACTTTACGTAGAAATTACGCATAGTTTCTAATTGGGTAGACCATAGAGCTGTGTGTGCCAGTTTCATGTTTTTCCGGTAAGTCTTAATTACAGATATTGCATCCCTTGCAAGTTGCCAGTTCACCCCGGAAACGTTTTTCTACCAGCATTTGCAACCGGTCTTTTAAAGCTTCCAGACGTACATTGGCAATTACATCTGCAGTAAATGCGACGCTTAATAACATTTTTGCCTCTTCCCAGGGGATACCCCGGCTTTGCATGTAGAATAATGCGTTATCATCTAACTGGCCGGTTGTCATACCGTGTAAACACTTGACATCATCTGCATAGATTTCCAGTTGGGGTTTGCTATACATCCGTGCTTCGCGGGTAGCTAACAGATTACGGTTTGTTTGATAAGCTACCGTTTTTTGTGCACCCTCTTTTACATGGATCCGTCCGCTGAAAGCTCCCGTAGCTGAATCGGTTAATACATTTTTGAATAGTTCATTACTTGTACAGCTAGGTACTGCATGTGTAATGGTACTATACGTATCCAGGTGTTTCTTTTGATCAAGGATAGACATCCCGCATAAAGAGGTTTCCGCATATTCTCCGTTAAGCTCTACATAGTAATTATTGCGTGTAAACCCATTGGTAAGCGTAATCCCATTCACCACTACATTCGAAGCCTTTTCCTGTTGCACATGGATAGAAGCAAAACGGGAGGTGTTATCTGAACTCTCTTCGAGGTCATAGTAATCAAAATAGGCTCCCTCGTCTGCAAAAATCTCTACCACCTGTGTGATAAGGAAATTGACAGCGTCTATGCTATGATCGCACACTAATAATTTAGCTTCGGCATTTTCTTCCAGAATGATCAGCAGGCGCCTGTTTGCCAGTAAGTCAACATCACTACGCATAATATTAACCAATTGGATAGGGCGCTCAACCTTTGTATTTGCCGGAACATATAATACAAATCCATCCTGTGCAAACATCGTATTAAAAGCGATAATACCATCCCGGGAAGATTTTGCAGCCTTGCCGTAGTATTTTGCGGCGATTTCCGGATATTTTTCTGCAAACTCCTGTAAATTTCCTGTATATACTCCTTCCGGTAAACTTACTTTAGGAGATATTTTCTTATAGAAGGCATCATTCACCATAAAATACAGGGAAGTACTTAAATTGGGAACATCACAATGAAAAACTTCATATGGATTAACAGGGATATCTAGCCTGTTGATATTAAATCCATAATCAGGAATGAAAGCTGCTGCCACATCGGTATAGGTATAATCTTCGCTTCCTTTTTTCGGAAACCCATTTTTCCGGAAATCCGTAAAAGCCTGCTTTCTCGGGTTATTTTGGATGGCTGAAGCATGGCGGCAGATCAGCTCTTCATATTGGTTGAAGAGATCGATATATTGCTGTTCTGCTTTCATATTATTCATCTCCCATTTCTTTCTTTATCCAGTCGTACCCTTTTTCTTCCAGCTCTAATACCAGTTCCGGTCCGGCTGTTTTAACGATCTTCCCTTTGTATAATACGTGTACAACATCCGGTTTAATGTAGTCTAACAAGCGTTGGTAATGGGTAATTACGATAGCTGCATTTTCCGGAGTTCTTAATTTGTTCACTCCATTGGCAACAACCCGTAACGCGTCAATATCCAATCCACTGTCGGTTTCGTCCAGAATAGCGAGTTTAGGTTCCAGCATAGCCATCTGGAATATTTCATTCCTCTTTTTCTCTCCTCCTGAAAAGCCTTCATTTACACTCCGGCTGGCAAGTTTATTATCGAGTTCGACAATGGCCCGTTTTTCACGCATTAACTTCAGGAAGTCTGAAGCCGATACCGGAGGAAGATTGTTATATTTGCGATGTTCGTTGAGGGCTGCACGCATGAAGTTAACCATACTTACTCCGGGTATTTCTACCGGATACTGGAAACTCAGGAAAAGTCCTTCACAACTCCGTTCTTCCGGAGAAAGCTCCAATAGATTTTTACCATTAAATGTTACTTCCCCTTCTGTTACTTCGAATGCTGGGTTCCCTACCAATACACTACTTAGCGTACTTTTACCTGACCCATTAGGACCCATAATGGCATGGATCTCTCCGGCATTTACAGTGAGATTAATCCCTTTCAATATTTCTTTGCCATTGATGCTGGCATGTAAATTCTTAATTTCTAGCATAGCTTTATGAATTAACCATTGCCAGTCCCCGACCGGCAATATGCTCTTATATTATAATTTATCCGACACTTCCTTCTAAAGAAATAGTAAGTAGCTTTTGTGCTTCTACGGCAAATTCCATGGGTAGTTTATTCATAACTTCCCTGGCATAACCATTGACTATAAGTCCAACAGCCTCTTCTGTAGAGATTCCCCGTTGATTACAATAAAAGAGTTGCTCTTCACTGATTTTGCTGGTGGTTGCTTCGTGTTCTACAATAGCAGTATCGTTATGAATATCCACATAGGGGAAGGTATGAGCTCCACATGTTGAACTTAACAACAAACTGTCACATTGGCTATGGTTACGTGCGTTTTCGGCATTGGCCACTACTTTTACAAGTCCCCGGTAGCTGTTCTGGCTATGTCCGGCTGAGATTCCTTTGGATACAATCGTACTTTTGGTATTCTTTCCAATATGGATCATTTTAGTACCGGTATCCGCTTGTTGATAGTTATTGGTAACTGCCACAGAATAAAATTCTCCTACGGAATTATCACCGGCAAGTATGCAACTAGGATACTTCCAGGTAATGGCAGAACCAGTCTCCACCTGTGTCCAGGATATTTTACTGCTTTCGCCTTTACAGATACCCCGTTTAGTTACGAAATTGTAAATACCTCCTTTTCCTTCTTTATCTCCCGGATACCAGTTCTGTACGGTAGAGTATTTAACTTCTGCCCTTTCCATAGCAACAATCTCTACAATGGCTGCATGTAACTGGTTTTCATCACGCATAGGAGCAGTACATCCTTCCAGGTAACTTACATACGATTCATCATCTGCTACAATTAATGTCCGTTCAAATTGTCCGGTATTGGCCGCATTGATACGGAAATAGGTAGATAGTTCCATCGGGCACTGGGTTCCTTTAGGTATATAGACAAACGAGCCATCTGAGAATACGGCAGAATTAAGAGCCGCAAAGAAGTTATCTCTGTAACTGACAACACTACCCAGATATTTTTGAACCAGGTCCGGATGATGTTGAACTGCTTCGCTGAAAGAGCAGAATATAATTCCTTTTTCTGCCAGCGTCTCTTTAAAGGTTGTTTTTACGGATACGCTGTCGATTACCGCGTCAACCGCCATGCCACTGAGAATTTTTTGCTCTTCTAAAGGGATACCCAGCTTATCGAATGTTTTCAATAATTCCGGATCCACTTCGTCCAGGCTTTTCGGACCCTCCTTTTTCCTGGGTGCGGCATAATAACTAATATCCTGGTAATTAATCGGAGGAATATCCAGGTGAGCCCATGTTGGCATGTCAAGGGTTTGCCAGTACCGGAATGCTTTTAACCTGAATTCCAATAACCATTCGGGCTCATCTTTTTTGGCAGAAATAATCCGGACGATCTCTTCGTCCAATCCTTTGCGGATCACTTCTGTATCTACATTTGTAACAAATCCGTATTTGTATTCATTATTTGTTACTTCATGTAATATATCATTTGATTCTTGCATAAACCGACTTTATATATTAAAACCATTTATCTCCCCAAATGAAAACCAGTTGTGGGGATAAATAGTTGGGATAATTTCTTTTATCTTAAAATAATAGCGCGACTCCATTTTAGTCGCCTGCGATATGATCACAGAACCTCTATCTACTGTTTCCAACAAGTTTAATAGCAGGCTGGTGAAAATGATCACTAACCCTAAACCCAGTACGCCTCCAGCCAGATGGTTCAATATACTTAATGGAGTGACTCCTACCAATCTGTGTACTATTTTGCCTGCCAGTAAAAGTATTCCTATAATTAAAAGGAATCCGGCAATGTAACTTACATAAATAATACTTTCCGGAGGAAACCAGTTGAATGTTTCAATATATCCTTTTAGGCAACCGGCAACCTGCCCGCAAAAGTATATGGCAACCAGGAGCGCTATAAGCGAAACAACCTGTTTGATGAATCCATCAAACAGGCCTTTCAAAAATCCTATTCCTGTCAGACATATGCATGTAATGTCTAACCAGTTCATATGGTTATAACGTCTTCTTTATTTCTGCTTCTTCGTATGCTTCGATAATGTCGCCTACCTGGACATCATTAAAGTTCTGAATATTCAGACCACAATCCAATCCGGAAACAACTTCTTTAACTTCGTCTTTGAAACGTTTCAAGGAAGCTAATTCACCGGTATGAATAACGATACCATCGCGGATAACACGTACTTTATTGGTACGCTTGATCTTTCCTTCACGAACCATACATCCGGCAATTGTGCCCACTTTAGTGATCTTGAACACCTGAAGAACTTCTACATTGGCAGTGATCTCTTCCTTAATTTCCGGTGAAAGCATACCTTCCATCGCACTCTTCACCTCCTCGATCGCATCGTAGATGATTGAGTAGAGTCGGATTTCCACTCCTTCTTTTTCTGCCAGACGACGTGCAGCCTGAGCCGGACGAACCTGGAATCCGATAATGATGGCATTCGAGGCAGCTGCCAGTACAGCATCTGATTCAGAGATTTGTCCTACGGCTTTGTGTATAACATTTACCTGGATCTCCTCTGTTGACAGACGGATCAATGAGTCAGAAAGTGCTTCTACGGAACCATCCACGTCACCTTTTACAATCACGTTTAATTCCTGGAAGTTACCTACTGCTATACGGCGGCCGATATCGTCAAGTGTAAGCATTTTCTGCGTACGTAATCCAAGTTCGCGTTGTAACTGTTCACGGCGGGTTGCAATTTCGCGTGCTTCCTGGTCTGTTTCCAGTACATTGAAGGTATCACCAGCCTGAGGTGCTCCGTTCAAACCGAGTATTAATACCGGTTCTGAAGGCCCGGCAGTTTCCACCCGTTGATTACGTTCATTAAACATGGCTTTAATACGTCCGTAATGTGTTCCGGCTAATACGATATCTCCTGTTTTAAGTGTGCCGTTCTCAACCAGGATCGTTGAAACATATCCACGTCCTTTATCTAAAGATGATTCAATAATAGAGCCTATCGCACGTTTTTTCGGATTTGCTTTCAGGTCGAGCAGATCGGCTTCAAGTAATACTTTTTCAAGTAATTCTTCCAGGCCGATACCTTTTTTCGCCGAGATTTCCTGACTTTGGTATTTTCCTCCCCAGTCTTCTACCAGGTAGTTCATATTAGCCAGTTCTTCCTTAATTTTTTCAGGATTGGCATGTGGCTTGTCTATCTTATTGATAGCAAATACAATGGGTACACCAGCTGCAGAAGCATGGTTGATTGCTTCTACTGTTTGTGGCATGACATTATCATCGGCCGCAACAATGATAATTGCAATGTCAGTTACTTTGGCACCACGGGCACGCATTGCAGTAAATGCTTCGTGACCAGGTGTGTCAAGGAAAGTAATCCTTCGTCCACTGGGTAATTTAACATTGTAAGCCCCAATATGCTGGGTAATACCACCGGCTTCACCAGCAATCACATTGGCATTACGTATATTATCCAATAAAGAGGTCTTACCGTGGTCTACGTGTCCCATCACTGTTACGATAGGTGCACGTGCTACCCAATCTTCCTCATTATCTTCTTCCGTATCTTTAATAGCTTCTACTACTTCAGCACTTACATACTCTGTTTTAAAACCGAATTCATCTGCTACAATATTAATCGTTTCCGCATCTAATCGTTGGTTGATAGAAACCATCATACCAATACTCATACAGGTTGCAATAACATTGGTAACCGGTACATCCATCATATTGGCTAGGTCATTAGCTGTAACGAACTCTGTAAGTTTCAGAACTTTGCTTTCCTGTTCTTCCTGACGTAACAATTCGTGTTCACGCTTCATTGCAGCGTCACGTTTATCACGACGGTATTTAGCTCCCTTATTATTTTTATTTCCTTTGTTAGTTAAGCGTGCAAGCGTCTCTTTAATCTGCTTTTGTACATCTTCTTCACTAACTTCAGTTTTAACCGGCTTTTTCAGGCGTGCTTTATTATGATGGTCATTATTACGCGGCTGGTTAGGACGTGCATTGGTTCCGGGAGTATTATTAATATCTACCCGGTCTTTCTTAATGCGTTTCCGCTTTTTCTTTACATCATTGCCATCTGCAGGCTTGTCCCCAACTTTAATAGGTGGTTTTAATGAAGAACCTTTATTCGGTCCTGATGCTGTTGCCGGACGGTTCGGGGTTTTATCTCTTTTTTCATCACGCTCTTTTCTACGCTCCTCTTTTGTTTTCTTTTTGGGGCGGGTAGATTGATTTAATGTTGCGAGATCAATTTTGCCTGTTACTTTAATTTTCGACTCAAACTTTGGGGTATTTAACCGGAAAAGTGAATCATCGCCAGCATTAACAGTTGTTTCCGGTTGATTGTCCGGGTTAGTAATTTCTGTATTAGAAGTGGCTGGCTCTGCAACTTTCTCAGCTACAGGTTGCTTTTCTTCTTGCTTGTCAGCTTTCACAATTATTTGTTTTTCTTCTTTTTCCTCTACGGGTTTTTGTTCCTGTTCAACGATTTTTTCAACAGGTTTAACTTCAGCTGCAACAGGTACTTCCGGGGCAGGAACACTGATGGTTTCCTTCTTTATTTCAGGAGTTTCCTGTTGTTTCTGTTGAGGTTTGTCCAGATCAATCTTTCCTTTTTTTACTAACTTTGGCTTGTATTCTTCCGGTACTACAGTTTTAATTTCTGTAACCGGTTCCTCTTTGATTGGAATAGACTCTCTTTTCGGACGTTCAGGGATTACCCTTTCCCGTCCTTTTTCTGGTATATCCTTCCCAAACTCTTTTACGAGCAAAGCATATTGTTCATCACTGATCTTCGTGTTGGGATTGCTCTCAACCTGATGACCTTTCCGGTTTAGGAATTCAACCAATGTGGTGATTCCTACATTTAAATCCTTTGTTACTTTTATTAATTTTATAGACATATCTAACTTTGTCGTAATACTTATTCCTGATCTTCATCTTCAAATTCGGCAGATAAAATAGCAATTACCTCGTCAACTGTTTGTTCTTCGAGGTCGGCACGTTCAATTAATTCATTATGCTCCAGTGCCAGCACGCCTTTAGCTGTATAGCAACCGATGTTTTTCAAAGCATCAATTACCCAGCTATCTATTTCATCTGCAAATTCATCCAGATAAATATCCTCTTCATCCGCTCCTTCAATATCACGGAATACATCAATTGTGTACTCTGTTAACATGCTGGCCAGTTTTATGTTTAAGCCACCTTTACCAATAGCTAATGATACCTCTTCAGGACGGAGAAAAACTTCTGCCTTACGTTCTTCTTCATTTACTCTGATGGAGGATATTTTAGCGGGGCTTAACGCTCGTTGTATAAATAATGCGACATTAGAAGTATAATTAATAACGTCAATATTTTCATTTCTAAGTTCGCGTACAATTCCATGGATACGTGATCCTTTCATCCCTACACAGGCACCCACCGGATCGATCCGGTCATCGTATGATTCTACCGCAACTTTTGCTCGTTCACCAGGGATACGGGCAATTGCCTTAATTGTAATAAGACCATCGTTGATTTCGGGTACTTCAAGTTCAAATAAACGTTGCAGGAATACTTTATCTGTACGGGATAATATAATTTTAGGATTATTGTTCAGGTTATCAACCCGCTGAACAACAGCACGAACCGTTTCTCCTTTACGATAGAAATCTGAAGGGATTTGCTCAGACTTAGGAAGAAGTAATTCATTTCCTTCATCATCCAAAAGTAAAATTTCTTTTTTCCATACCTGGTATACATCAGCCGCAACAATTGTTCCGATGCGGTCACGATATTTTGTAAACAGGCTGTCTTTTTGTAGTTCAAGTATTTTAGACGCTAATGTCTGGCGAAGGTTTAAGATGGCTCTGCGACCGAAATCTGCAAAATGAACTTCATCCGTAACTTCTTCTCCGACCTCACAATCGGTATCGATTTTACGAGCCTCTGTTAATGTTAATTCCAGATTTGGATCTTCCAGTTCATCATCAGCCACTACTGTCCGGTTTCTCCATATTTCGAAGTCTCCTTTTTCAGGATTGATGATAACATCGTAGTTTTCGTCGGTACCGAACATCTTTGCAATTACATTGCGAAAAGATTCTTCAAGTACACTGATCATAGTATCCTTGTCGATATTCTTCAATTCCTTGAATTCAGCAAGTGTATCAATCATACTGATTGTTTCCTGTTTTTTAGCCATATGCTTATTACTTGAATCTGATTAGATATTTTGTATATTTTATTTCTTCAAATGAATATGATAGATCTTCCTCCACGGTAATTTTCCGTTTGGCACCTTCCGGTTTTATTTTCTTTTCGACGGCGATAACGATTCCGTTTTCGTCGGCAGATTTTAATACTCCTGTTTGTTTGATTCCGCTTTTCAGCAAAACTTCGATTTCATTGCCAACGTTTTTTACATATTGACGGAGTACTTTGAAAGGTGAGGTGATACTGGCAGATCCTACTTCAAGTTCAAAATCCTCTTCTTTACGATCCATATTGGCTTCAATATGGCGGCTGAGTGCAACACAATCATCGATACAAACGGATTCCTCACTATCTATCTCCACAACAATCAGGTTTTCCGGTTTGATCACTACCTCTACGAGAAAATTAGTTGTTCCGGATAATTTTTCTTCTACCAGTTCTTTAATTTTTTCTTTATCTATCATACACCTTTTTTATAAGAACAAAAAGAGGGGACTAGCCGCCCCCTCCTCATCTTCACTTAATCGCGTGCAAATATACAAATAATCAATTACTTTTCAAAAGAATAGTCTTTTTTAATTATAGAATACCTGAGTTTTCTTTCTCGGCAATATTTCGAAGGTTTTAATAATAGTAGAATTATTGAATATTTTTTATATGTTGATTTACATATCCGGAGGCTTTTTAAATTATGCTTTTGTTGTTTTTTAATTAAAAAAATGATTATCCGCATAATGTCCTATTATAAATTCTGGATTTGAAGTCGG
>JAJPZJ010000173.1 GCA_021204405.1 Tannerellaceae bacterium
TCATATGATGTTCAATAAATCAACGGACATTATGCGGATAATCATTTAATTTTATTAATATTAGCCGTTACATCTCTTTTAGTGGAATATTCTTCATACTCAATTTCTATTTCTCCCTTAATACCCTGCATGGAATACATAAAGCCAGATTCAATAGCAATTTTTCAGTTAATTTTAATTCACCTGCCCAGCCAACATTCAAGCCCACCTTCATTTCTCCCTCTTCTGTATTTGTTATGTTAGCAAGATTAATACCTACTTTAGGTATGAAATGGAACTCCTGGGCACTCAAATTAACAAAGCAAAATAACAATAAGCAAGTAAACATTCTCTTCATAAGATACTCCTTTCTCATTAGGGTTAATAATTAGGTTAATCAAATGTAAATAAAATATTAACATAACAAACAAAAGGCATGTATTCTTAACAGTTCGAATACAGGCCCCCAGTAATTTAAAATATAAAATTGAAGTTATTTTGTTCTTTCCAGAATATAATCGGCGAGTAAAAGTAAACTCTCTTTTGCTTTAGAATTGGGTAAGGTAGCAATAAGCATAACCGCCTTTTCTTTAAATTCATTCATTCTTTTAGTAGCATAGTCTATCCCACCATTCTCAATAGAGAAACGGATAAGTTTATCTACATTCTCTTCGGTAAAATCTTTCCTTACAATAATATCGGTCAACCCGGCGACTTCCTCTCCCCTACCCTGCTTCAGGGCATATAAAAGAGGAAGCGTGATCTTCCCTTCCCGGATGTCATTCCCGGTAGGTTTACCAATATTTATATCTTTATAATAATCAAAAATATCATCTTTGATCTGGAAACAATATCCCAGATACTCACCGAATTCACGACACCGCGCTACAGTTTCCTCCGGTGCATCGGCAGCCAATGCGCCAATCTCCGTACAGGCAGATAAGAGTAAAGCAGTCTTTTTACGGATTACCTGCAGGTAACAGGTTTCATCAAGAATACTTTCTTCGGCAGTTTCGAGTTGTTTTATCTCTCCTTCGGCCAGATGCCTTCCTATGTCTGAGATAATAGAAATAATCCTTAGGTTGCCTGTCTGAATAGAGCGTACCAGGGCAGTAGAAAGAACATAATCACCTACCAAAATGGATACGCGGTTATCGAAAATAGCATTTAAAGAGGAAATTCCGCGACGCTGTTTGGTTTCATCTACCACATCATCATGAATAAGTGTAGCCGTATGGAGCAATTCAATAAGAACTGCTGAAGTAATCGCGTTTTCCGTTACATTTCCACAAGCTTTGGAGGTAAGCAACAACAGTAGCGGACGTACATGCTTACCATTATAATTCATGATTTGGTCGATTGCATTTTGCAGGTGGCGTATCTCACTTTGGAGTGAGGAGGCAAATTCTTCTTTAAAACGGCCCAGCTCAAAAGCAACCGGTTCCTCTATTTTCTTTCTCTTATCCATAAACATAACCTACGAAACGCAAAAGTAACAAAAAGTATCGAGTAAGCGAGTTTTTTCGTACATTTACAATCTATTGTCTCACTAAAACGTGTTAAAAACAATGAAGTTATTTCTCATTGACGCTTATGCATTAATATACCGTTCTTATTATGCATTCATTAAGATCCCAAGGATCAATTCCAAAGGCCAAAACACTTCAGCTATTTTTGGTTTTATCAATACATTAGAAGATGTATTAAGAAGAGAGAATCCCACCCATATAGCCGTAGCCTTCGATCCGGCAGGTCCAACTTTCCGGCATGAAGCTTTCGAACAATATAAGGCACAACGACAGGAAACGCCGGAAGTGATCCGCCAGTCAGTGCCAATTATCAAAGATATTATCAAAGCCTATAATATTCCGATTTTGGAAGTTCCTTATTACGAGGCTGACGATGTAATAGGTACTATCGCTAAAAAAGCCGAAAAAGTGGGCTTCGATGTATATATGATGACACCTGATAAAGATTACGGCCAGCTGGTCTCTGAACATATCTATATTTACCGTCCAAGGTTTGGCGGTGACTATGAGATCATGGGAGAAAAAGAGGTATTAGAAAAATATAACCTTTCTTCTGTTTGCCAGGTGATCGACCTGCTTGGTCTGATGGGTGACAGCTCCGATAACATTCCGGGATGTCCGGGCGTAGGAGAAAAAACAGCACAGAAATTATTAGCCGAATTTGGCAGTATTGAAAATTTACTTGCCAATACCGAACAGCTTAAAGGTGCTATCCAGAAAAAGATCACGGAGAATGCCGAACAAATTACTTTCTCCAAATTTCTGGCAACTATCAAAACGGACGTGCCGGTTGAATTTGATGCAAAGTGTTGTATACGGGAAGAAGTCGATAAAGAGCGGCTGACAGAAATTTACACGGAATTAGAATTTAGAACATTTATTAACAGAATGAATGAAGTGCCTAAAAAGGCAGCTCCAGCCGGCCCGGTTCAAGGCTCTCTCTTTGAAGAATTTGAAGCCGACCGGCCGAATGTTCCGAAATATTCAAATCTCGCGGACTTAACAACGACCCCACATAATTATCAAATAGCTGATAATGAAGAAGAAATAGCAAAATTAGGTACGTTTTTAAAAGAACAGAAATTTTTTGCATTTGACACGGAGACGGATGGAGTGGATCCATTACACGCCGGATTGGTTGGTTTATCATTTTCGGTAAAAGAAAATGAAGCCTGGTATGTACCCATTCCGGAAGATAGAGAAAAAGCATTAGCCATATTATCTCACTTCTCCCCTGCCCTACAAAATCCGGAATCCCAAAAGATCGGACAAAATATTAAATTCGATATCTTAGTATTATGCAAATATGGTATCCGGGTAGCCGGCCCACTCTATGATACTATGATCGCCCATTATCTGCTCAATCCGGAATTGAGGCATGGGATGGATTATCTGGCGGAAACTTATCTCCAGTACAAACCCATTCCTATTACCAGCCTGATCGGGCCAAAAGGAAAAAACCAATTAACGATGCGGCAGGTGCCCTTAGACAAAATCGCAGAATATGCTGCCGAAGATGCCGACGTTACCATCAAACTCAAAAATTATTTCGAACCTCTTATAAAGAAAGAGGGACTGGAATCCCTATTGCATGATATTGAAATGCCACTTATATATGTACTGGCCGAAATGGAGCTTACCGGAGTAGCATTGGATACGGCAGCGCTCAAACAATCATCAGAAACATTAACAGCCGAATTAAAAAAGCTGGAAAAAGAGATCTACGAGTTAGCCGGCGGAACATTTAATATAAACTCTTCCCGGCAGGTAGGCGACATCTTATTCAATAGATTAAAAATAGAAGAGAAAGCCAAAAAGACAAAGACCGGTAGTTATAGTACAAGCGAAGATATATTAGAGAAATTACGCAGTAAACATCCGATCGTTGAAAAGCTATTGGCCTATCGCGGACTGAAAAAGTTACTAAGTACTTACATAGATGCTTTGCCAGCATTGATCGATCCGGTAAGCGGAAAAATACATACTTCATTCAACCAGACAGTAACCTCTACCGGCCGCTTAAGCTCCACCAATCCGAACTTACAGAACATTCCTATCCGGGATGAATTGGGCAGGGAAATCAGAAAGGCGTTTATTGCTGACAATGACGATTGTGTTTTCTTCTCGGCAGATTATTCACAGATCGAATTACGGATCATGGCTCATTTAAGTAATGACCAGAATATGATAGATGCCTTTAACAGCGGCGCTGATATCCATGCTGCTACTGCCGCCAAAATATATGGTATACCGGTAACAGAGGCAACCAGTGATATGCGCCGGAAAGCAAAAACCGCTAACTTCGGTATTATATATGGTATCTCCGTATTCGGACTGGCCGAGCGCCTGGCTATCCCACGTGGGGAAGCACAGGAACTGATTGATGGATATTTCAGAACCTACCCCGGTGTACGGAAATATATGGACGAAAGTATTGAAGTTGCGAAAGAGAATGGATATGTACAAACCATCTTCAAAAGAAAACGCTTCCTACCGGATATCCGTTCCAATAATGCCGTAGTACGGGGATATGCTGAACGAAACGCGATCAATGCTCCTATCCAGGGAAGTGCGGCAGATATTATTAAAATGGCCATGTCGCGGATATTCGAACGTTTTGAAAAAGAGAACTTCAAAAGTAAAATGATTCTACAGGTACACGATGAGCTTAACTTCAATGTATATAAAGATGAGCAGGAAAAAGTGAAGCAGATCGTACTGGAAGAAATGGAAAATGTTTTAAAATTAAAAGTTCCTTTAATTGCTGATTGCGGAGAAGGAAAAAATTGGTTTGAGGCACATTAAATAAGAACAAACACAGAGGCACGGAGACACAGAGATTTATATTTTAACTAATTAAAAAACTCTGTGCCTTCGTGTCTCCGTGTTTAAAATCGTACTCATATACAAGTTATTAAAAGAATAGTTATCTTTTGCAGCCGTAAAAGCAGACTGCAAAAGATTTTCTGCTTATATCTAATATTGACACTTAAAAAATTAATAATCAATAATGGCATTACAATGCGGCATCGTAGGCTTGCCTAACGTAGGAAAGTCTACCCTTTTTAATTGCTTATCCAATGCGAAAGCACAATCTGCAAATTTTCCGTTCTGTACGATTGAACCGAATGTAGGGGTGATCACTGTTCCCGACGAACGTTTAAATAAACTGGCAGAACTTATTAATCCGCAACGGATCGTACCTACTACTGTAGAGATCGTTGATATTGCCGGACTGGTAAAAGGGGCCAGCAAAGGGGAAGGACTGGGAAATAAATTCTTAGCCAATATCCGTGAAACAGATGCCATCCTGCATGTGCTACGTTGCTTTGATGATGAAAACATCGTACACGTAGATGGGCAGGTAGACCCGGTACGCGATAAAGAAATTATCGATACGGAGCTCCAGTTAAAAGACCTTGAAACCATCGAAGCCCGTATCGCCAAGGTACAGAAACAGGCCCAGACCGGAGGTGACAAACAGGCTAAATTAGCGTACGACGTATTATCTAAATTCAAAGAAGCCCTGCTACAGGGAAAAAATGCCCGTACAGTCACTTTCGAAACCAAAGATGAACAAAAAGTAGCCCATGAGTTATTCCTGTTAACCAGCAAACCGGTTATGTACGTATGTAACGTAGACGAAGCCAGCGCTGTAAACGGTAACAAATATGTAGAGGCTGTTAAAGAAGCTGTTAAAAAGGAAGAAGCAGAAATTCTGACCGTAGCAGCGAAGATCGAAAGTGAGATCGCAGAATTTGAGACATATGAAGAACGCCAGATGTTCCTTTCGGAAATAGGGCTGGAAGAATCGGGAGTAAGCCGCCTCATCAAAGCTGCCTACAAACTATTAAACCTGGAAACTTACCTGACCGCAGGTGTACAGGAAGTACGTGCATGGACCTACCTGAAAGGAAGCAAAGCGCCGCAATGTGCCGGTGTGATCCATACAGATTTTGAAAAAGGATTTATCCGTGCCGAGGTGATCAAGTATGAAGACTTTATCAAGTATGGTTCGGAAGCAGCCGTAAAAGAGGCTGGTAAAATGAACGTGGAAGGAAAAGAATATATCGTACAGGATGGCGATATTATGCACTTCCGTTTTAACGTATAAACATACACTTACGATATAAGTGAAGCCGTCTTTGGACAAGAACGGCTTTTTTATTGATATACAAATAATAAACCGATAAAATATCTCCATAAAAAGACTAGTAAAACCAAAAAAAATATCCGTATGTTTGCGTAAACACCAAACAAAACACTAAAGAAAAGACCCATAATAAGATCAGAGAATATAGATAAAACAAAAGAAATAACAGTCTAATTCCGTGGAGTATTTCCATCCAATAAATTATGTATTCATATGAAAAACAGTATCACTGCAGGCCTCTTATTACTATCAGCCTTCTTAATAAGTTGCCAGCAAAATGAAAAAGAACCATTAAGCCAGGTAATTGAAAGAGGCCTCCAAAGAGCAACCGGGCAAGCGCTCCTGATGGCGAAAGAACTGGAGAGCCAGGAAGGTGCTTTCCCCCGCTCTACTAATCCGGACGGAACTTTAATGACCAGCGACTACCATTGGTGGTGTTCCGGATTCTTCCCCGGAGAATTATGGTATCTGTATGAAAATAATCCAACCGAGGAATTAAAGAGATTTGCAGAGCTTTACACCGACCGCGTAGAGGAATACAAGAATGTAACCTATACCCACGATATCGGCTTCGTATTGAATTGTAGTTTTGGTAACGGATATAGGTTAACCGGCAATCCACATTATGCCGATGTAATGGTCACAGGTTCCAACTCCTTGATCACCCGGTATGACGAACGGGTGGCGCCATACGCTCCTGGGATTTTAATACCTATATCTGGCAATTTCCGGTAATTATAGATAATATGATGAACCTGGAATTACTTACCTGGACCAGCCGCTACACCGGCAATCCTATCTACGGGGATATCGCCTGTGCCCATGCTGATAAAACAATCGCCAATCACTTCCGCGACGATTATAGCTCCTTCCATGTGGTTTCGTATGATACAATCACCGGAAATACCCATGTCCACCAGACGCATCAGGGATATGCTGATGAAAGTGCATGGGCACGCGGCCAGGCATGGGCGATTTACGGCTATATCATGATGTACCGTGAAACAGGTAAAAAAGCCTATCTGGAACAGGCAAAAAATATTGCACACTTCATCATGAGCCATCCGAATATGCCGGAAGATAAGATTCCTTACTGGGGCTTTGATGCGCCGGATATACCCAATACGCCGCGTGATGCCTCTGCCGGTGCGCTGATCGCCTCGGCATTAATCGAACTCAGCCAGCTGGAAGGTGGCAGTTTAGGAAAAGAATACCTTGCCTATGCAGAAGATCAGATACGTTCATTAACTTCAACTGCTTATTTGGCAGAAACCGGAAAAAATAATAACTTTGTGCTGATGCATGCTACAGGTCATTTACCCGGCAACAGTGAAGTAGATGTACCGCTCACGTATGCCGACTATTACTATGTAGAAGCACTATTACTATGTAGAAGCATTAATGAGATTAAAAAACTCTCTGAATAATATTATAAACAGCTATTATGAAACAGTTATTTTACACATTCGTCCTTTTTCTTGCTATGACTAACTTACAGGCACAAAGCTCAGTTACCAGTATACTGGAAATATTCAATACAGAGAATGGAGAACGTACGGTTGTAAAAGAATTCCCTTTCCTGATAGAGGCGCCTAACTGGACGCCAGACGGGGAATGGCTGATCTATAATAGCCAGGGAAAACTATACCGGATCTCTCCTAACAAAGCCGGTGAGCCGGAATGGATAGATACAGGGTACGCACTAAACTGCAATAACGACCATGTATTATCCCACGATGGCAAACAGATCGCGATAAGCCACGGTACTAAAGAAGACGGGCAATCGCGTATCTATACACTGCCTTTGACAGGAGGTATGCCACAACTCATTACTCCTATAGCTCCCAGCTACCTGCACGGCTGGAGTCCGGACGGTAAATACCTCGCTTATTGTGCCGAAAGAAATGGCAATTATGATATTTATACTATCCCGGCAGTGGGAGGCGAAGAAGTGCGCCTTACCACCGCAGAGGGATTGGACGACGGACCTGAATACAGCCCTTGCGGCAACTATATCTGGTTTAACTCCGTTCGCTCCGGGTTAATGCAGGTCTGGAGAATGAAAACCGATGGCTCCGAACAAACACAAATAACCTTTGACGAAACCTGTAACGCCTGGTTTTCCCATGTTTCACCGGATGGCACACAGGTAGTGTTCCTTACCTACTACAAAGGTGACCTGGAACCCCATGAACATTTACCTAATAAAAATGTCGAACTACGCATCATGCCTGCAACCGGAGGCGAAGCAAAACCACTCCTCAAATTATTTGGCGGCCAGGGAACCATCAATGTAAATTCATGGGTGCCCGACAGCAAAAGAATTGCCTTTGTAAGTTACCGCCTAAATCCATAATCCTACTGGTTTACAACATACTACACATTCATGTTCCTGGAAAAAGAATATTATTTGATTTTTTTCTTATAAGTTTGTAACAAACGATACAGGCCATTCGTCTTTATAATAAAGCCCGTAGACGGTGCACAGCTTGCAGGCTTTTATGATCAACCACCATAAATAAAATAAATAGGATGAAAAATATTTATTAATTGGCCTGATAGCAAGTATTTGCCACGTAGCATACGGACAAACAAGTGTGGAACAATTATTTAAAGATTTTCGTAAGGAAAAAGATGTTACAAGAGTCCACCTCGGTCCTATCATGCTCTCTTTTATCAATGTATTCAAAAATACAATGGACGTAAAAGATATCGAAGTGTTTGACTTCAACGCGTGTAATCAGGAAGTAAAAAATAATTTTCTCAGATCATCCGTACATTGGAAGATGAGAAATATGAAACACTGGTTACTACCAACGAAGACAATACCCGTACTAAAGTATTGATAAAGGTCGAAAAAGATGCGATCACCGAGCTGATTGTTGTGGAAAGCGGTAGTAGTAACACATTGGTAAGGCTCAAAGGAAAGATGAAACCATCCGAACTGGATAAAGTTGTAAACGAGCACAAGCATGGAGGCTGAAAGCTTTAAAAAACAATTTCTTCCCTACCATGCTAAGCTATACCGGATCGCTTTCGCATTGATTGAGAATAAAGCCGATGCAGAAGATATCGTACAGGAGGTATATTACAAGCTATGGACTAAACGGGATGAATTAGCAAGCATACAAAAGCCGGAAGCTTTCTGCGTAACCCTGGTGAGGAATCTCTGCCTCGACTACCTCCGTTCTCCCAAATACAATCCCAAAGAGGCATTAAGCGAGAACATACAGGTAGAGAAAGAGTTACTTCCCGACAGGCAATTAGAAGAACAGGATAAACTATCACAAATTTGTAAACTCATTGAGCAGTTGCCGGAAAACCAGCGCCAGGTGATTACTCTACGGGGATTGAATGATTGCTCATTGGAAGAAATTGAAGATATTACCGGATTAAGTGCAGCCAATGTAAGGGTATTACTATCAAGAGCACGGAAAATGATCCGGGAACAATTAAATAAAGTACAGCTATGAACGAAAAAAAGATAGAACAATTACTTGACTCCTTCTACAAGGGTTGCAGCACCGACGAAGAGGAACAGTTACTGATAACCTATTTTACAACAAGCGAGGTTATTCCAGCTAAGTGGCAGAGTGACCGGAAACTTTTCCTTTCGTTAGCTGAACATGCAAAGGCTTCCGAAGGCCTGGAAGACAGACTGGAATCTTTTATCGACCAACTGAAAAAGCAGGAAAATAAAAAGTCGGCAGCCCCCATCGGAAGAAGTTTTCTTTATTGGATAGGTGGAGTTGCAGCCGCCATCTTCCTTTGCCTGATGCTGATTCCTACTATTTCCAACCAACATGGAGAAGAATATGTAGCCGACTCATTTACCGATCCGGTAGAGGCAGCCCTGGTTGCCCAGGAAGCTCTCCTACTCCTTTCAGAAAACCTGAACAAAGGAATGGACCAGAT
The DNA here is from genome assembly GCA_021204405.1 of Tannerellaceae bacterium. Lineage (GTDB taxonomy): Bacteria > Bacteroidota > Bacteroidia > Bacteroidales > Tannerellaceae > JAJPZJ01. The sequence goes on from JAJPZJ010000173.1 coordinate 9,577, forward strand.
GAACGAAGCCGGTAAAGAAATCAAAAATGCCAATCAAATTATCAACAAATATTTAAAAGATTAATCAGATGAAAACTAAAATATATTCTTTATCATACTGTTAGTATGCAGCCAGATGGACTTTGCACAGAAGCAATTGTTCGACAAATATGCCGATATGGATCACATCACCTGCGTACACATCTCCAAAGCCATGTTCAACCTGATGCCCAACATGGATATAAAAGGAATGGATATAGATAATATAAAGAACAAGATAGAATCCTTATCCATCCTTACCACAAAAGATGACGCTACAAAAATTACTATGGCCAAAGATTTTAAATCACAGTTGTCTTCCGGGTATGACGAATTGATGCGGGTAAAAGATAAAGAAAACAACCTTATTTTCTATATAAAAAAACGATGAATCGACTATCCGGGAATTCATTATGATGGGCGATTCCGACAAAGAATTCCTGGTGATCCAGCTAAAAGGGAACTTCACTTTATCAGACCTACAATCGATAGCCGGGAAAATGGAATAACTACTCCGGGAAAAGCTGCTGACCTACCAACAAATAATATTAAAAATATTTCAGAAAAGTAATTTCAGAGGCTATAAGCCAGATAATTCCTATCTTTAGCCCTCAAATAATTTTTACCTCTTAATAACTGGATTAAATGAAAAGAAAGAACATCTTTACAATTATTTTTCTGATCTGTATTACCTACTGCTTTGCACAGGAGGACGTGTTCGAAAAGTATGGAAATATGGAGCAGGTAATCAGCTTAACCCTTCCTAAAAGTATGCTTCAGATGGTACCCGATGGAGTGGCCGACGGAATTGATATCAAACAACTGAAAGAAAAGGTAGAAAGTATCCAGATCCTGACTACCCAGGCAGAGTCTATTCGTACACAGATAACCGATGATTTCAAAAATCTCAACACAGTTGGCTATACCAAACTGTTGCAGGCACAGGATAAAAACGCAGACTCGGTTATCTGGGTAAAGGAAAACGGCGATATAATCAGCGAATTGGTGGCATTCTCCAATGCAAAGAACATGATAGGAATTGTTCGTATGAAAGGCCAGTTCACAGCAGACGACCTCCAACAGGTACTAAAACAATAAAACAGTAAGGTAAAGAAGATCATTTACCGGTAATGATCTTCTTTACCTTACTCAGCTTATTCAGCGCCTCGAGCGGCGTTAAATTATTTACATCCAAATTCTTAATCTCGTCGCGCACCTGGCTCAGCACCGGATCATCCAACTGGAAAAAGTTTAGCTGGTACCCTTCGGCAGCCGAAGCAATTTTCTTTACAGGCTTGCTACTTATTCCTTCCTGCCTGTTCTCGCTCTCCAGTTGCTTCAATATCTCATTCGAACGTTTGACTATACTCTTAGGCATCCCTGCCATCTTAGCCACATGGATACTAAAGCTATGTTCACTTTCCCCCGGGAATTAATTTACGCATAAAGATCACCCGGTTACCCACCTCTTTGACGGATACATTATAATTCCTGATCCTTTTGAAAGAGCGCTCCATCTCATTCAGTTCATGATAATGGGTAGCAAACAAGGTCTTGGCACGCGCATTCGGATGCTCATGGATATACTCCACAATTGCCCAGGCAATAGAAATACCATCATAGGTACTGGTGCCCCTGCCCAACTCATCAAACAGTACCAGGCTACGGGAGGAAAGGTTATTCAATATATCCGCAGCCTCATTCATCTCGACCATAAAGGTAGATTCGCCTACCGAAATATTATCAGATGCCCCTACCCGGGTAAAGATCTTATCCACCACCCCGATATGGGCACTTTCAGCAGGTATAAAACAACCGGTTTGAGCCATCAGGGTAATTAGCGCCGTCTGACGTAACAACGCTGATTTACCCGCCATATTCGGCCCGGTAATAATGATGATCTGTTGCTTTTTATCATCCAGATATACATCATTGGCGATATAAGGATCATCCAATGGCAATTGCTTTTCAATTACCGGATGCCGGCCAGCTTTAATATCCAGCACTTCAGAATCAGAAATAACAGGCCGTATATATTTATTGCCGGCAGCGATCTTGGCAAAAGAAAGCAAACAATCTAACTGTCCAATCAAATTAGCATTGTGCTGGATAGGAGAAATATATTCTGCCAGGTATAATACCAGTTCGTTAAATGAACGATTCTCCAGCGCCATGATCTTTTCTTCCGCACCTAATATCTTCTCCTCATACTCTTTCAGCTCCTCCGTAATGTAACGTTCGGCATTTACCAGCGTTTGTTTCCGGATCCACCCGGCAGGCACTTTATCTTTATGGATATTCCTTACCTCTATATAATAACCGAATACATTATAATAACCGAATACATTGTTAAAAGCTATTTTAAGGCTGGATATACCGGTATTTTCTATTTCCCGTTGCTGTACCTGCAAAAGATAATCTTTGCCGGAATAGGCAATGGCACGCAAATCATCCAGCTCTTCATTCACCCCTTTGGCAATTATCCCACCTTTATTTAACAGCACAGGCGGATCAGGACAAATATCTTTTTCTATCCTGTCACGGATCAGACCACAACAGTTCAGCTGTTCGCCAATACGGCACAAACCAGGCTCGTCACTCGACAAGCAAGCCTCTTTGATAGGCTCAATGGCACGCAAAGACATTTTCAACTGTACTACCTCCCGGGGAGAAACTCTTCCCACAGCCACTTTAGAAATAATACGCTCCAGGTCGCCTATCTGCTCCAGTTGATTATCCAACAACTCTTTCACTTCAGGTTTACGGAAGAAATACTCTACCACATCCTGCCGTTCCTGGATAGGCTTCACATCTTTCAGCGGAAACAGCAGCCATCGCCAGAGCAGGCGGAAGCCCATAGGAGAAACCGTTTTATCAATCACATCCAGTAAACTGATCCCTCCTTCGTTCATGGTACTTACCAGTTCGAGGCTACGGACAGTAAATTTATCCAGCCGCACGTACCGGTCTTCTTCGATACGCGAAAGGGCCGTAATATGGGATATATGATTGTGTTGGGTAATATCCAGGTAATGCAGGATAGCACCGGCGGCAATTACTCCCAGTTTAAGATGTTGCACACCAAACCCCTTCAGGTTTTTTGTTTCGAAATGTTTCAGTAACCGGTCATTGGCAGCTTCAGGCGTAAACACCCAATCCTCCAGTTCAAACGTAAAATAACGGCAGCCGAAACACTCCTCAAAACGTTTCCGGCAACTCCGTTCGATCAGGATCTCTTTGGGAGAAAAGTTATTTAACAGCTTATCAATATAATCGACCGTTCCTTCGGCAGTCAGGAATTCTCCCGTGGAAATATTCAGGAAAGAGATCCCGCACAACTCCTTTTTAAAAGAGATAGCCGCCAGGAAATTATTCTCTTTATGATTAAGTATATTATCATTAATAGACACTCCCGGGGTGACTAGTTCGGTTACACCCCTTTTAACCAGTTTCTTGGTTATCTTAGGATCTTCCAACTGGTCGCATATAGCTACCCGCTTCCCGGCCCTTACCAGTTTAGGCAGATAATTATCCAAAGCATGATGTGAAAAACCAGCCATTTCGATATACTGGCCCGGTCCGTTTGCCTTCTTAGTTTGTACAATTCCTACAATCTCAGCTCCTATGACGGCATCTTCGCCATACATCTCATAAAAGTCGCCTACACGGAACAGGAGGATTGCATCCGGATGTTTTGCCTTGATATCGAAATATTGTTTCATTAAGGGAGTTTCCACTACTTTTGCCACGGTATCTATTGTTTTTGGGTATCTGTTTTATAAGTTAGGCAAAGATATTCCTTGTGGAACAAAAGACAAAAAAGAGCGTTTCAAATAAAGCTATCCACCCTGCTTTTTTATTTGTTCATATATAATTTGTGCCACGCCAATGGCACTACTGTGCAGTGCAGTTGGCACCATAGTGCCATAAACCTGGCAATAATAACAAAAAAGCTTTTCCCCGGTATAATAAAGGAAATGTCTTTCATGCAGATTTAATAATAGCAGATTAGGGTTGTTACTTAATTCGTCTGTTAGTATAGGCTGAACAAGATGTTTTTTTAGTACTTTTGCACAGCATATCAATCTTTTGATAGAGTCCGGCAAAAAAAATAAAATGATTATCCGCATAATGTCCGTTGATTTATTGAACATCATATGAATGTT
>JAJPZJ010000007.1 GCA_021204405.1 Tannerellaceae bacterium
CTCCGACTTCAAATCCAGAATTTATAATAGGACATTATGCGGATAATCATTTTTATTATTATTCCGTGCCACCGGGTATTGCAGTCGGATGGTAAGCTGGGGAAGGATATGCTTATGGGTTGGAGATGAAGCTTTTCCTCTTGCAGTTGGAAAAGAGTAATAGCGGGTTTCGTTTATCGTGAAAAAAGAAAGCCCTTCATCCGCCTGCGAAGGTTGGGATGAAGAGCCTGGTTATATATCAGGAGAAACTTATTTTACGAATTGGATCGCAATGTTTCTATCTTCTGCACGTGCATCGGCTGAGGCACTGGCATTCTGTTTTGCGTAAGTTTCACCATATCCTACAGTGCCGGCGATCTGTGAGCCTAAACCCTGGCTTTCAAACATTTTACGGATCGTTTCGGCCCTGGCTTTGGAAAGTGGTAAATTCACTTCCTGGGTTCCTGTTTTGTCGGCATAACCGGCAATGCGGAAACGTGCATCCGGATAAGCTTTCAGAATCTGGATTACATTATCCAGCTGAGCGCGTGAACCATTAGTAAAATCTGTAGAACTACCTACCTGGAAAGCAATATCGTCAAACTCAAAAGTTTTCCACTTAGTTGAATCTGAACCCATATTTTTCCAGTCGTCTGATTTCAGGTAAGATAACATTCTGTCTTTCGTACCACTCAATCGTGAGCTGAAAGTAACTCCGTTAGGCAATGTATAATCATTGTTGGTTACTTTGTTCTGTAAGGTATCAATCCGGTTGGCTGTTCTATCTACTACGGTGGTTGTATCGGTATAATTTGATACATAATCCGTATCCGCATGATTACGGCAGGATCTCCACCAGAAGAAGGCCAGCAGGATCAGTCCGAGTAAGATTAACCAGGTTAACCAGCCCATTCCTCTTTTCTTCTCTTCCGGTTTGGTATATACTGTTTTGGTTGTATCGGTTACCCTTCCTGTTCTTTTGTAGTTGAGGTCGGATAAAGAAGAAAGGCCTAATACATTGGCAAATCCTTTAGGCAGATAGCTTGTAAAGCTACTTCTTTCGTCGTCGATCTGGCTTAACAGTCCGGACAGGTTAAAACCATTTGATACTAGTTTGTTACCCAGGAAGCCTGCAATTACGGGCGAAATCATAGCAGTAAGTTTGCTTACGGAGCTATGGCTGATACCTGCCTGGGTAGCAATTACCGAGAGAAATTATCTGTTTTATTTCCGAACAGGGCAGTTGTTAAGCGGTCGCCCAGGGCTTTCTGTTTTACACTGCCATTATCTGAAAAGATACCGGTGATATCTGATAACAGGTTGGATTTACCAGCTTCTGTCAGGATATCTTTTAACTGGGTAGTATCGCCTTTATGTAGCAGGGCTGCCAGGAATCCTGCAATAACAGAGTTGCTGGCAGTAGATACTTTTGAAGTATCGTCGCCAAGTACAACTGAAGCTTTTGACAAGACTTCAGGGCTTACCAGCGTTTTCAGTGAATCAAATATTTGTAACATATTTTCTTATTGTAAATGATTAATCAATTCTTCTATATCTAGTATAACAATAAAAAGTTCGTTTAGTTTTAGAAGAGTTAAAGTTCCCGATATAAAAGAATCTCATTTGTTCCCCGCGCAGGCGGTAGGGCTACTAAAAATAAGAGAATTTAGTAGCCCTACCGCCTGCGCGGGGAACAGGGAGTTTATTCGATGGTACGGGATATTTTGTCGATGTTGAGGCTGCGGGCCATGGCATCGAATATTTCTTTGTAGGTTCCCTGCTGGCGTGGCGGTAGAGCGATTCGTGGGTGCCCGATTCGATGATCTGTCCGCCTTTCATGACATAGATCTGGTCGGAGTCGATAATCTGGGAGATACTGTGGGAGATGATGACTACTGTACGGTCTTTTTTGATGGCGTCTATACTGTTTTTGATCTGTTCGGTCGAGATGGCATCGAGGCTGGCGGTTGGTTCGTCGAGGAAGATGATCGGGGGATTTTTCAGGAACATCCGGGCGATGGCAATCTTTTGTTGTTGTCCGCCGGAGAGTGCCAGGGCAGAAGTTTGGTAACCCTCTTCCATCTTCATCACCTGTTCGTGGAGGAAGGTTTTTTTAGCGGCTTCCACTACCTCTTCATAGGTGGCATCGGGGTTGCCATACCGGATATTTTCTTCGATGGTTCCGTTGAAGATATGGTTTTTCTGCAGAACCAGTCCGATGTTTTCCCGCAGGTAAGTAGTATCGTAATCCTCGAGTGATACACCGTCTAATAGGATCTCGCCGCAATCGGGCTGGTAGAATTTGTCGAGCAGGTTAATGAGTGTACTTTTTCCTGCGCCCGATAATCCTACCAGTGCGGTGATCTTGCCGGGCTGTATCTCCATATTGATATGGTGGAGGGTACGCACGTCGTTGTCGGGGTAGGTGAAGTTTACATTTTGTAACCGGAAATATCCTTCTACTTTCTGGGAACGGTAGGTTCCGGAAGCTTCTATTTCGGAATCAGCATCCAACACCTCGAAAAAACTTTCGGAGTAGATCAAGGCATCGTTCATTTCGTCGTAGATGCGGTGTAGCTGGCGGATAGGAGCGGAGACATTGTTGAAAAGCAGGATGTGGAACATAATGGCTCCGATGGTCATTTCACCTATCAGTACAAAGTATACGGTAAGAATAATGATCAGTACTACACCTATCTGTTCAATAAAGCTTTTTAGCCCGTCGAAGATAAAGCTGGTTTTCTGGGTTTGCATCTGGGTATCGGTCAGGCTGTTCTGGAGGTACATCTGTTTTTCTTCTTCGATATCTTCGCGGATAAACGATTTGATTACGGTAATCGATTTGAGTATGCCCAGGATACCCTGGCTTTTGTTTTCCCGTAGTTCTTTGATTTCCCGCCGCCTTCCTCTTAGTTTCTTTGCCTGGATACGGCTTACATAGAAGTAAATCGGGATGATACACAGGCCTACCAATCCTACATAGAAGTTGGCGTTGAACATCATAAAGAGGGCTACGATCGAATTGGCAAACAGCGGAAGGATATCGATAAAGAAGTTCTGGATTAGCCGGGTAAGGCTTTCGATACCGCGGTCGATGCGGGTTTGCAGTTTTCCGGGGCGGTTGCCTCCCGAGCTGAAAAAGGCCAGTTTGTAGGCGAGGATCCTGTCGATTACGGTTTGTGCCAGGTCGCGGGAGATATAGATACGTAGTTTTTCGCCGAAGTATTTTTGTCCGAACTGGATAAAGGCATTCAGTATCTCTTTGGAGATAAGCAAAATGGAGACGAAGGTTAATACGGATAGGCCTTCCCGCAGTCCCTGTCCGGTTTCGACCAGTACATTGATCTTATCTACCGTATACCGCAATACCCAGGCGTTGATCTGGGCGGTAAGCGAACCGATAAAGGTGAGTATCAGTGCAATTACCACTAACCACCGGTAGGGGTGTACAAAGGGGCGGATGTGCCGGAACAGTTCTGCTAGATTCATCTTACTAATAGAATTGGAAAAGCGAGGAAATGTTCATCCTAAAATAAAAAAAGAAGACAATCCTGATAATTGAGTCCTAAAGGGACGGCCTATCCTAGGCTAGGGCGCCAGCCCTGGGTATAGTATATAATAATTATGGGAGTGCTGTAAGCACGGCATAAAAAAGTATTAGGATCCATAGTTTTATTATATCGTCCTTACAGGACTCAGAAAAGCATAATCCCAACCACCCGGCACTGCGTACTGGTCTTTTAGAATTTGCAGGATACTTCCCTAACTTTTATCCTTATCTCTTTGCCTTGTATTAACAGATCATGGGGGATGAAGTAGCCCTGGATGGGTTTACCATTGTAGGTTATTTCATCTATTTTGTTTCCTTTTCCCTCTTTGCGGATCGTGAACGTTTTATTGCCCATCGCAAATTTTACTTTATCGAATAGAGGGACGGATACCAGGTATTCAGGATCGGTCGGGGAATAGGTATACAGGCCGATGGCATTGAATACATACCAGGCAGACATTTCGCCCGCATCGTCCATTCCGCAATAGGCTAGTTTCTCGGCGCCCATATCGTAATAATGGTTCATCAGGCTGTCTAACACGCACTGTGCTTTTTCCTGTTTACCGATAAAATAGTAGGTATAAGGAATGCTGTGGCCGGGTTGGTTGCCATGGCAATAGTTACCGATAAAGCCGGTGAGGTTATGTACTTCGTATCCTCGCCAGGGTTCGGTAAAGAGGGAGTTGAGCTTCTGGTCTACGGCTTCATGGCTGGGATAGAGTGCGATCATGCCTTCGGGGTCGTGGGGAGCGAAGAAAAGGGAGTTCCATCCGTTGGCTTCGCGGTATATGTAGGCATAATAGGGATAGTAGGGGTCGAAATCTTCTATCCAGTTGCCGTTATCTATTTTTCCCCGCCAGAAACCGGTACCGGGGTCGAAGAGGTTTTTATAGTTGCTGCTGCGGTTCATCAGTGCCTGATAGTTGGCTTCGTCGCCCAATTCTTTTGCGATCAGGGCAGTGGCATAGTCGTCGTAAGCGTATTCTACGGTTTTAGTCACGGCTGCTTTGTATTCATCAAAGAAGGGGACGTTAGTAGTATCTTTTTCGGCTATCCATCCTTTTTCGAGGTATTCGTCAAGGTAGGGGCGGCCACCACGTCCGGGCACGGTTGCGTTTTTCAGCAGGAGTGCATAGGCACAGTTGAGATCGAAATCGCGGATGCCCCTGAGCCAGGTACCGGCTACGAATACGGAGGCATGGTCGCCATGGAAGAAGGTAGGCATATAGCCGTTGCTTTTTTCTCCGTTATCCGTAATGGATTTGATGATATCTGTGGTAACATCGGGAGAGATCATGGCGAGTAATACCAGTTTATTCCGGTAATCATCCCAGAACGAAGGGTTGGTATAATAGCGGAATCCTTTGTTTACCACTTGTCTGTTAACATCCGTATAATCTCCGTTTACGTCACTGCGCAAAGCAGGCCAGAGGAAAGAGCGGTAGAGGCAGGAGTAAAATATTCCTTTTTCGCGTTCCGTACCACCGGATACCTCTATGTGAGCCAGTAATTTTCCCCAGGTGTTGGTTGCTTCTTTTTCCACCTGTGCAAAGCTTTTATCCAGCATTTCTGCTTCGAGGTTCATTTGGGCATTTTCTATACTTACAAATGAGAAGCCGATTTTGAGTTCCAATGGTTTTTTTCTTTACTGTCTTTAAAGTTTACCACCGATACTCCATGGTTGTCTGCTTTTACCTGTTCGATATGGTCGATGGGGTAATTGGCAACGGCATAGAAATACATTTTTCCTTCTGCTGCCTGGAATCCGGCAAATGTATTCTCGTTTACTTGTTCGATCTGCCATTCGCGTACCCGGTTGTTAGAGCGGGTAAGGTCGGCTATCAGTTTCTTTTCATCCTGTTCGCGGAAGGTATATTTATGGTATCCGCAGGTTCATTTGGGCATTTTCTATACTTACAAATGAGAAGCCGATTTTGAGTTCCAATGGTTTTTTTCTTTACTGTCTTTAAAGTTTACCACCGATACTCCATGGTTGTCTGCTTTTACCTGTTCGATATGGTCGATGGGGTAATTGGCAACGGCATAGAAATACATTTTTCCTTCTGCTGCCTGGAATCCGGCAAATGTATTCTCGTTTACTTGTTCGATCTGCCATTCGCGTACCCGGTTGTTAGAGCGGGTAAGGTCGGCTATCAGTTTCTTTTCATCCTGTTCGCGGAAGGTATATTTATGGTATCCGCAACGGAGGGTGGAGGTTAATTCGGCATTGACCTGATACCGCTCCAGGAATACCTGGTAATAACCCGGGTGAGCCGATTCGTTGTTATGGCTGTATCCGGATGCAAAATTGTCCGGATTAACTGTGCCTGTTACCGGAAGTGGCGGGATATGAAGCAGGTTCCAATGGCCTTTGTTGGTATGGGTAAAGCCGTAAATAACCGTATCTTCATATTGATAGCCGGAGCCGCTACGGTATTGGGTTACCGGGCTCAACTGGACCATGGCATTGGGTGGGGAAGTACCCGGAAAGACTTCGCCTCCCCAGGTGCGTGTCTCGAGCTGGCGTACATAGCCCAGGTCTTCCGGTTCCCACAGGGTAGCTGTTCCCAGAAAGGGGTTGACATATTTTGTGAGGCGGCTTTGTGATTGCTGAGATTCACAACTTATGGTGAAAATAGCAAGTAGTATAAAAGGTAAAATTGTTCTCTTCATAATAAGTCATATTATTGCGTTTCTTCATTTATAGCATCTCTTCACTTTGTAAAAGTGCCATTGCTTCCAGCAACATACATTCGCTAAGTTGTTCGGTCAGACCGGTGGATGATCCGGGTTGAGTTCGCCAGTCGTGACTAAATAAAGTGGATGACTTGTTTGTGCCTTCGTCCCACAGCACTTCCGCATTGTACTGCATAAACTGGATATATCGTTTTTTTGCTGCTGCATCCAGTCTTTCCTGTTGGATCAGGTCGGTAAAATAACGAATGAAAATACCTTTGAATAGTCCTCCGTCTCCTTCGCCTTCACTTTTAAGCACCGAGTTGTTTACCAGCGTGCTGGTTGTATGGTCTGCGGCAAGCATGGCATCATTCAGGTAGCTTTTTTCTCCCAATATTTTATGTAATTCGACAGCGGCTTCGATAAATGTTCCCTGGTTATAGGTAAATATCCAGTTGGTCTGTATTTCGCCGGTGCGGCTATCGATGTTATCATATACCATTCCGTTGTTGCTGTTGAACAGGGTTGATTTTTCCCAATTATGTATTTTAGCGCCCAGTCTTTATTTTTTCATCTCCAAATTCCTGGTATAACCGTGCTGCCAATATGGCGGCCGGGCCGTTTGAGCAGGCATTTTTACTGTACTCCTGGCCTTTCTTCCAGGTAATACCTCCACCGGCATTGTCATTCCAGCCTACTTTGATATATTCCCATATCTCGAGGGCTGCCTCTTTGTATTTAGTTTCTCCTGTTACCTGCCAGGCACGCAGGATGGCTAAGGCATTCCATTCCATATCATCGTAATACTCATTATAGAATGTATTGCCGTTTTTTATTTTTACACCTTCAAACCATTGGCCGAAGTAGTTTTTATATTTGGTTTCGCCTGTCCGCTGATAGGCATCAATTAATACATCCAGGGCATGTGCCTGAGGCCAGTAATGGAAGTCTTCGTTTCCGTTGCTGTCATAATTAAAATATTTGCCACCGCCATTCCAGAACAAATTAGCCAAGGTGGAGCTGCTACTATTGGCTGCAGCATACCAGTCGATGCGATTTTCTTCTTCCGGTTCATTTCCAGAAGGTTCATTATCGTTTCCGCATCCAAAGAGTGCTAGCAGAATAAATAGAGAAAGTATTTTTATCATAAAAAATTGTTCTATAGAAAGAGGGTATGCCAAAGGCTGGTATGCGTTTTGGCACACCCTCTGATTAAGTTTATTATAAGCTTATTGAGTGGGTATAGGGTTGATCTGCCTGTAGGTAAATTGTATACGTAGCAGGAACACCATCGAACATATCCATCAGTTTCCATTTATCATCCCATTGGGATGTAGATTCTAATAATTGCAGGTAATAATAGGAAGCCGGACTATCTGAATTTGGCGCAGAATCGGTTCCATTCAGTGTGGCCCATTCCCATTCTGTTTCACCGGCGGCACCTCCGTTTTCTTTTACAAACATACGGAATTTATAGCGTTGGTCCCTATCCCAGCTTTCTTCCTGGAAGGTAACGGTCTGTCCGGTAGCTCGGAATACTCCATAGCCCTCATAGGGTAAATCAAATAGTATTTCATCTGAAGGACAGAAATAGAATCCTATACGGGTTACGAGTGTATAGGTACTTGCTCCGATATTGAAATCAAGTACAATACGGTAAATACCTTCGGTAGAAACGGTTGTCTCTCCATCTTCTTTAACTAATCCGTCGATAGTGTAGAACTTTCTTCCTGAACTGTTCTGTTGATCTGTGAAATAGAATGACTGTCCTGCCTTGAGGTAGGTATAAACTTCAAATTCACCGCTTGTTACCGATTTCATTTTTTGTGCTTTGGACAGGTCTGTTCCTCCTTCGGAAGCATCTCCTGTGATCCACACATCGATAGGTAACTCATCAAATCCGGCCAGCCGGGTAATGGTTAAAGTATTTATCTGTGAAGATTTTTCGGAATTTAATCCTTTAGAGGAAAATACTGTCCATTTGATATTCCCCGTTGCTGAGGAGCTATAACCTGCCATGCCTGCAATAGTATTTAATTGCTTATGGGTAATGGTGGCATAATTGAGGTATCCGTTGTTATCGGAATTCATTACGTAGATGGGATTGGAAAAATCGCCATCCTCTTTATCGAAAGCCAGCTGATAAAGCACGGTACCTGCTTCGTCCGGATTTACAAAATCCCATTCGAAATAGGTGGTTGCGGTGAAGGAAGGTTCCAGCTCTATGTGTGCTCCATCCAGGGGCTCGACTAATTTATTGACGGTTGCGAGCCGTTTATCGGTGTCTTCCATGTTGTCACTACATCCCACAATAAATAGTGCAAAAGCGAGCAGACATGTTGTTTTTATAAATAATGCTTTCATACGCTTCTTCTTTATTATTTAATTACTAAATTATGGGTATAGGCTGACTGTGGATTGAGTGAGAAGGTCACTTCATAGGTTTTATTATTCCATCCGGTTGTGGATGGGCTTTTCCATACCTCATTGTCTGTCCATTGTTCTACATTCGTTTTTTCCACCATATAATAGTAGGATGCATTACCAGTGGGTTTGCTATCGTTGCTGGGTGATCTCCATTCGGTTTCGCCGGCAGAACTTTCCATTCTGAATTTATAGCGGTCGTCATCGTTGTCGCCACCCTCTTCCAGGCCGGTGATGGTAAGATTTGCATCTTCCCAGATACCTAATCCTTTATAGGGAAGTTTATATTCCTTTTGTGCCCAGCAGAGGAAAAGTTTTACAGCATTCACTTTCTTTGTGGTAACTGAACTGGAGTTGAAGTCGACATAATACATATATATGCCGGTTTCTGATACGGAAGAGGTTCCTCCGATAACAACTTTTTCTCCATTCACTGAATATTCTGTGGGTTCTCCGGCCGTACCGCTGACGAACCGGAAGGTTTCACCGGCAGTAAGTTCCATGTAAATCTCGAATTCACCTTCTGTCACTTTCCGCATGCTCATGGCATTTTCCAGGTCGTTGCCTACCTCGGTCGCATTACCGGTTATGTATAATTGTTCCGGTATATCCGCGAAGCCTTCCGGACGGGTTACCGTAAAGGTACGTTCCTCTTCAGCCTTTTTGCTGTTGATCCCTTTGGAAGAGTATACCGTCCATTTAAGTGTTCCTTGCTGTCCTGAACCTATTCCGGCTGCTTCTGCTATCACATTTAACTGTTTATGGAGAACAGTAGCGCTGTTCGCACCACCGTTATTATCGGAAGCTTCCCGATAGAGCGGATTGGAAAAATCACCATCCACTTTGTCGATAGCTATCTCGTAGAGTACCATACCGCTATCTTCTGCTTTTGCAGCTTCCCATGCAAAGTAGAGGGAGGCAGATGCTGAGGACTCCAGGATAACATCTTTACCATTATCCGGTTCGTACAGCGTTTGGACGGCTGTTACGTCGAGGTGCCTCACTTTACCGTCTTCGCTACAGGCTATAAAGGCGAGTAGGAATGAGGATATAATTGTTAATTTTATCAATATCGCTTTCATTTTCTTTTTCGTTTTAATTCTTAAAACTTCATTGGAAATCAATAACCCGGATTTTGTGTCAGGTTGTTGTTTATATCTCTTTCTGCCTGGGGGATGGCAAACAGGTAATCACGCTCTTTATTGAATTGTCTGCGTTCCAGTTCAATATATTGTGTGTTGTTTGCAGCAAATTTTGCTCCATGGAGGACTGTGTTCTGAACAGTTTCGATGGTTCCCCAGCGACGGATATCAAACAGGCGCAATCCTTCGATAGCCAATTCACAGCGGCGTTCGCGGCGGATGATGGTCCGCAGGTCGGAACCACCTGGATAATCGAGTGCGCTGGTATCTGTAAAACCTGCCCGTTCGCGGATTGGCCGGATTGTCATGTTCCATACTGCCTGGTTCATTTCACCCAATTCATTTTTTGCTTCTGCATACATTAACAGTATATCGGCATAGCGCATGGTGATCAGGTTCAAACCGGCAGCCATTCCTTCGGGAGCCTGTGGATCAAATTGTTTGCGTATGTAATAACCTGTAGAGGTAGAGTTCTGTCCCACACCTGCATATTCGTCGAGACTTTCTGCTCCGGCTTCCTGGGCAGAACCAGGTTTGATATAGATTGTGGAAGATGAACCATCTCCTTTTACCCAGTTATATCCATGATAAACGATAGTATATCCGAAACGGGGATCACGGTTTATATATGGATCGTCTTCGTTGTAGCCGGATCCTGCTTCGTTAATTGCTTTTCCGTTTAACATAAGATAATCGTCTACCAGTTCCTGTATAGGAGAAAAAGCATTTACACGTCCACCTACGGAAATAGGAATTCCATCATACATTTCACCCCAGGTACGGTAAGTAAGGGTATAGCCGATATCCATAATTACTTCGTCGTTGTATTCATTTTCGGGCAGGAATAATCCCTGGTAGGAAGGGAAAAGCGAATAGTTTCCGTATTTACCATTAATGATCTCTTCACAGATGGAAGCTACGTTCGACCATGCATTTTCATATAGATAGGTACGTGCCAACAGGGTCATGGCTGTGGCTTTTGTTACTCTTCCCTTGTCAGCCTCTGTATATTCCTCTTTAGTAGGAAGGATAGTTGCGACCTCATTTAATTCACTTCTTACAAAAGCCACCACTTCAGCTTTAGGAGAACGGGCGATCGTGTTGGCCTCTGCCTGGGTTAATCCTTTATCAAACAGAGGTACATCTATCAAACAGAGGTACATCGCCATAATGACAGGCCAGCCGGAAAAACAAAGATGCACGGATATAACGGGCTTCTGCTTTCATCCGGGTACGTAATGCCTCGTCCATATCAGGTACTTCATCGACATTTTCGAGAAATGTATGGCATGCCCGGATGCCTTCATAGCATTTTGACCATTCATTTATAAAACGTGCAGTGGCAGCAGTGGCAATTCCGGAAGTAATCTCCTTTTCAGAGGTTGATCCACGTCCTTCATACAGATTGTCGGATAGACGTTCATTTGCAAAATAGTATTCTGCGTCCATCATGAGCTCATATCCTTTGCTTAACATGGCTGAAGCTTTCTCAGGAGAATCCCAATAGTTCAAATCGCTGAACTTATTGGTAGGAGCCAGATCAAGGTCGTTACAGGATGTCATGCACATGAGTAGTGAACATGCAATTCCTATATAATATTTTAATATTGATTTCTGTTTCATAATGCTTTATGTATTAAAATTCAACTTCCAGTCCGAATCCATAATATCTCAATGTCGGATAATTCCGGGCACTGTTTGCCCCTACTCCTTCGATACCTCCCATATTACCTCCGAACTCGGATGTTTCAGGGTCAACAAATGAGTTTTTAGAGAATGTTAACAGGTTTTGTCCATTCAGGCTTACACGTAAGTTCTCCAGACCTAGCTTCCGGATTAAATCTTTTGGCAGGGTATATCCGATCTGTATATCTTTGACGCGGAGGTAAGCTGCATTTAGCAGATAAATGTCGGTTCCGGCTCTTCCCCAGTTATTCACCTGTGAGGCGGTGGATGGGGCAACTAAACGGGGCCACTGGGCATCCGGGTTGGAAGGTGTCCAGAAATCGAGCTGATGTTTATAGATCGCATAGGAATAATTAGAGTGGAAGGGTTCAATCAATTCTCCGCGTACATACATCTGACGTTTTCCTACTCCCTGCAGTAACATACTGAAGTCAAATCCTTTGTACTGTACATTATAAGTGAAACCGAATGTATACCGTGGGAAGGCATTCCCCAATATAACACGGTCTTTTTCATCAATTACTCCGTCACCATTGGTATCTACATATTTTACATCTCCCGGTTGTACGGATGCTCCTACCGGTAAGGCACTGTTGGCTATTTCCTCATAGCTTTGGAACAGACCGGCGGTTTTGTATCCGTAATAAGAACCGAGTGGTGATCCTTCGCGGATAATTTTATATAACTCGTCATTCTGGTCAATTCGTTCCTGTCCTCCGAAATCCAGCACTTTATTTTTGGAGTCAGAAATATTCAGATTGAAGTTGTGGAAGAAATCACCGGATTTCAATTTGTAATTAATAGTGGCTTCCCATCCCTGGTTTCTCATTACGCCGGCATTTTCTTTGGCAGCATCACTACCAAATACTTTAGATACCTGTGGAGAGAGGAGAATATCCCAGGTTCTTTTATTAAAGTAGTCTACTGACAGGAATAGACTGTTATTCAGGAAGGTGGCATCTACTCCGATATTGAAATTACCGGATTTTTCCCATGTTAACAGCGCGTTTCCATAAGTATATTTGGTTCCCGGATAGGCGTTATCATTAAATACATACTTATTGGATTCGATCTCGTACATGGTTTGATAGGAGTAGTTGTCTACATTCTGGTTACCTAACACCCCATAAGAAGCGCGGATTTTCAGGTCACCTATGTTCATTTTGTAGTTCTCCATAAAATCTTCTTCTGTCATTCTCCATGCAGCAGAGAAGGAGGGAAAGAATCCCCAATGGTGATCTTTATCAAATTTAGATGAGCCATCGTAACGGAAGGAGGCATCTACATAATATTTGTTCATATAGTCATAGCCGACACGACCGAAAACAGATGTAATACTGGTCTGATCGGTATCCGCATTACTATTTTTATTGGCAGTATCCTGTACGGCATCCTCTGTAGTAGGCAGTCCAAGGAACTCGTCTGTATAGGTCCATGCAATACGGCTGGCTTTTTTGGTATAAGACTCATTAGAGGTTCCGAGCAAACCGAATACATGATGTACGGAATTAAAGGTACGGTCGTAATCCAGGATAAACTGGGTACTTAAGGTGTATCTTTTTTCATTGTAATCTTCCGTCATGGTATTGGGATGGATATAAGCAGTTGGCTCCGGACTGGTTGCCGATGCATACAGGGGTACTTTCTGGTCACGGCGATACCGGTGATGCTGCGTGAGGTCTAACCCTACCAACCCTCTGGCTTTTAATCCGTCAAAGATCTTGATATCCAGGTTAAGGCTTCCCATAAAGTTATCTTCATCTTTCTTTTCGTATCCTCCGTCTTTCAGGTAGGCTAGGGTGTTATTGTCGCCTATTACATCATTAACCAGCCATTTACCGTCTTCTTCAAATTTGTAATAGTAATAGGGTGGGATACGGGATGAGTTGATGATTACATTGCCTGTTCCACCGGCTACTGTCCGTTCATTCCGGCGTGTGTAGGCCATAAGAGAGGTAAGTTTGAAGCGGCCATATTCGGTTGTCAGGTTACTGCGGAAGTTATACCGTTCGGTTCCATAATTCCCCTGAAAGTTACTTTCTTGGTTATGGTATCCGGCAGAGACCATATAGGTTGTATTTTCACCACCACCGGAGATATTGATGTTGTAATTTTGCTGAAGTCCGGTTTTGAATATTTCATTGTAAAACCAGTATTCTTCATTCCGGTGGTCATAGAGATCCTGTATCTGGGCAGGGGTGTATATGGGGTCGCTTCCCACATTTAGATTTGCCTGGTTCCTATACATAGCGTTTTGCCATCCTTGAACGGGTTGATAGAGAATATCGGGATCCTGGAAACCTACCTGACCACTGAAACGGACGATGGGTTTAGCCGATTTGGATCCTTTTTTGGTAGTAACCAATATAACCCCATTGGCAGAACGTGACCCATAGATAGCAGCACTACCGGCATCTTTCAATACAGATACACTCTCTATATCATTGGGATTGAGGTTGTTTAATGTGCCACTGCTGGAAATCAATCCATCAATAACGATCAGCGGATCATTATTACCCATGGTACTGACGCCCCGGATGTTGATATTCATGCTGTTGTCATTGGGGTTCATGTTTTTTTGCTGGATAATCAGGTTGGCAGATGCTCCCTGTAAGGCCTGCATGGTGTTACTAACCGGGCGGTTTTCAAATACTTCCGATCCTACCTGGTCTACCGAACCGGTAATGGCTTTACGCTGCCGGGTTCCGTATCCAACGACAACCACTTCTTCCAGTTTTTGTACATCTTCGGCTAATTTAACAGCTAAAGGAATTTCATTTTTTACTACTATTTCCTGGGTGGTATATCCCAGGTAAGTAAATACGAGGGTAGCTCCTTCCGGAACCTGGATCATAAATCTCCCGTCGAGATCGGTAACGGTTCCGAAGCTGGTGCCTTTCTGGCTGACATTCACTCCGATTACGGGGTCTCCATACGTATCCGATACAAAACCGGATGTATTAATCGTTTTTCCACTGGATTGGGCGTTTATTTCTCCTGAAGCGAGGGTTAAACCGCAGGCTACAAAAAAAGAATAAAAGCCATTTCTCCATACTCCTTTTTCTGTTTCTTTTAATAGATTCATTCATAATAATTAATTTGTGGTGATCATAATAACTTTAAAGTTCACATTGGGCGAATCACCCTCCGGTGCCAGGCACCGGCAGATAGAAAAAATCAGGAAGAATTCTTGTTCATACGGTGTTGATTTAATGATGGTAACTAAATGATTAGATTATAAGCTGTTCAGTAAGTCTAGCTTACCGTTATCTATAAGTTTGAGAATTAATTCACCGAATAATGTATTGGTCCAGGCAAACCAGGAGCGTGTAAAGTCTGCAGGATTATCTTTATTGAAACTTTCATGCATGAAGCCTGTATTGGCATCTGTGTCGCGGAGGGTCCTGACACAGTATTTTATTTCCGTATCGTTATCGCTGGTCGTTGCTTTCATAATTAAGCTCATCGGCCAGATCATGTCGTAACCTATGTGTGGTCCGCCAATGCCTTCGCCTGCTTTTCCTTTGAAGAAGTAGGGGTTATCCAGGCTCCATATAAACTTGCGGGTATTCTGATAGATAGGATCTTTTTTATCTACCCCATCCAGATAAGGTAAACTTAACAGGCTGGGCACGTTGGCATCGTCCATAAATAATTGGTTGCCAAAACCGTCTACTTCGAAAGCATATACTTTTCCATAAGTAAGGTGATCGGCAATTGCATATTTATTACGGCAGTCTGAACCTCTTCTGCCAAGGCCAGACATTGATTGGCGAAGTCCGGTTTATTGGTGACCTTTTGTGATATTTCAGCCAGTTGTTTGAGGGAAGTAATAGCAAATATATTGGAAGGGATCAGGAATCCGTAAGTGGTCGCATCATCGGAAGGACGGAAAGAAGAAACGATTAGTCCGACAGGTTTTACCGGAGCTCCGTTCCCATTGTTGCTTAAGGTATCTAACTGACGTTCAGTTCTGCGCTGGAAAGTATAAGGGCCTACGCCATCTTTCCGCTGTTGTTCTTTAAATGTTTTAACGATCAGTCCGGCTGCCTTTTCCCAGTCGGCATCAAAGACAGAAGTATCTCCTGAGAGTTTCCAGTAATGATAAGCCAACCGTACAGGATAACACAAGGAGTCAATCTCCCATTTACGTTCGTGGATATCCTCTTTCATATCCGTCATATCCGACATCCATTCACCGCCTACCATGCCATCATTAAAGGCGTTGGCATACGGATCAGACAGAATACATTTTGTTTGCCTGTTAACAACACCTGCTATTAATAAGCGCAAGGGCTCATCTTGTTTCATCAGCATAAGATAAGGCCATATCTGTGCCGCCGAATCCCTTAGCCACATGGCATGGATGTCACCGGTGTAAACAAATGTATCCGGCCGGTTATCCTGTACCCGGTAGTGAACAGTAGTATCTAATGTATTGGGAAAACAGTTCTCAAACATCCAGGCCAGCTTCGGATCTTTGAGTTGCCCGGTTACGTTTTTGATTGTTTCTTCAACTGCCTTAGAGGTGAAATTTCTTTTAGAGAGTTCCGGACGGTTTGACAGATAGGCCTGCTTATCTAACAGCAGGTTTTCTCCTTTCAGAATAGTATGAGTACTTCCTAGTGCGAGTGTGGCCAAACCTGCTCCGCTTTTTTAAAAGAAGGTTCTACGTGTGATCATAAAAGTATGTTTAAAAGGTTGATGGCGGCAAAACTATGCGTAAAACAACTACCGGGTTGTACGTTTGTATGACATTTTATTATAAATTCGTGACGTGTCATGTTTTGGTGATTTTTTCTTAAAACAACTTCAGAAAAAGGTTTTAGGTTTGTACGGAAATAAGACAAACCCTAAATAGTTATTTTGAATATGGGAAACCCGCGACCTCTTGTAACAGTTTTATTATCAGTGAAAACATCAATTTTGTTATTGTGTTTATTTCTGACATGTCCACTCAGAGCCTATAATTTGTACCAATTATCAAGCCGTGAAGGATTATCCAATAGTGCGATCCTATCTTTGTGTCAGGACAGCGAACGATTTATGTGGATTGGTTCGGTAGATGGACTTAATGTGTACAATGGGGTAGATATAAATATATTCAAACCGAACATGGATGAATCAAGTAGCGTATCGGGTAATGTCATAGAGGAGGTATGGGAAGAGGAAGATGGGATTATCTGGATTAATACCAATCACGGCCTGAACCGCTATAATAAAAGAAACAGGCAAATTGAACGCTATAACGAATTTGAAGGGAAATATTATTGGGCTAAAACAACCGACAACGAGATCTTTACTATTTACGAAAATAACAAGATCCATTACTATGATAAAAAACATAAACGATTCAACGCGATCCAGTTTCCGGGTATCGTTAAAAACGCGATCCAGCGGATATTTATCGATGAAGAGAATATTTTATGGATAATGACCAATAAAGGTGAATTGCATAATGTGTTGATCTCCTATAGCCTGGGAGAACCGGTTATTATCAGTAGTAATGATTTTACCCATACCTGTGGGATCCTGTATGCTTTTATGGAAGAGAACCGTATCTATTTTATAGATTAGAACTATGTCTTTTATGAAATGGATCCTGTTACCCGTAAAAAGAGTTTAATCCTGAAACTGAAAAAAGAGCTGGAAAACCGGGGGACGGTTTCTTCTATTATTAAGGATAATGAGGATTATTTCATTGCTTTCCAGACGAACGGATTGATCCATCTGCAACATACTCCTGAAAAAGAGATAAAATATGAAATAAAAACGGTTGGTATCCATTGTGGGGTCTTTTGTTTGCATAAAGATAATGAGCAGGATATTATATGGATCGGAACAGATGGACAAGGGGTCTATTTGTATACCCGTGACCAGTTCTCGATTCGTTCTGTCACATTCGAGCATTTACAATACTCTATCCAGAAACCGGTCAGGGCACTTTATCTGGATGAAAGTCAAAACCTTTGGATCGGCACTAAAGATGATGGTATTTTGCTGATGGAAAATTATCAGCCGGAGGGAGAGATGAATAAGGGCAGCATACAACACCTTACTATCTCCAATAGTGAGTTGATCAGTAATTCTGTGTATGCATTTGAGAAAAGCAGGCGGAATATCCTCTGGATAGGAGGTGATGGTCCCGGGTTAAATTATTATTCTTACAGGGAAATAAAATTTAAAAAGTACCCTCCAGGGAGGGTATGGATGTACAGGGTACCCTGTACATCCATAGTATTTGTGAGGTAAATGATACTACACTTTGGATGGCATCTGTTGGTGGTGGGATTTATAATGCTATCATCTCCGGATCATCCGATGATCCGGAGATTAAATCGATTGAACGGTATACTTTCGTGAAAGATGAGATGGCGTATAATTTCTTTTTTACGGCGCTTCAGGAGAATGATAGTATTATTTGGTTTGGTAACCGGGGACAGGGCCTCAGAAGATTGAATCTTAACAGGGAAACTTTTGATAAGGTGGAGTTCCGGGTGAATGATATTCCTACGGTGAATGATATTCTGAGTATTTATAAAGACCGGAGGGGCAGAATCTGGGTAGGAACCAGTTTCGGTATATTGAAACTATTGGATTACAATGAAAATACGCACGAGGCTTCATTCGTGAGTTACAATGAGTCGGATGGCCTGCCTAATAATACGATCCACGGGATTTTGGAAGATAAGGATGGGTCTTTATGGTTGAGTACCAACGGAGGGGTGGTCAGGTTTGATCCGGAAGCTGAAAATTTCCGGTTATACAATTACAACAATGGTTTGAGTGTATTTGAATTCAGTGATGGGGCTTACTATAAAGATGAGGCTACAGGTACATTGTTTTTCGGAGGGATAAACGGATTTATAACTATTTCTCCTGATGTGTATACAACCAAAGAGTTTGTGCCACAAATTTTCTTTACCGAATTGAAAGTATATGAAAACGAATACAATCTTAATGATTTTATCCGCACCAAAAACAACAGGCAATACCTGGAGCTGGATTATAGTCAGAACTTTTTCTCTGTTTCTTTCGTTGCGCTGGATTATATTGACGGACAGAATTGCAGGTATTTTTACAACATTGAAAATTTAAATACGATATGGATAGATAACGGCAATTCGAATGTGGTTAACCTGACAAATATTTCGCCGGGAGAGTATGTTTTGCATGTGAAATGTACAAATGGAGACTTTTATACGGATGTTTACTCGCTGCCTATTGTGATTCTGCCTCCCTGGTATATGGCTACTGGGGCTTATCTTATTTATTTCTTATTGTTTCTGGCCGGTCTGTATATTACTATACGGTTGGTAAGAAGAAAATACAGGCATAAATGGGAAAGTATGATGCGAAAAGTGCAGCAACAGAAAAAGGAAGAGATCTATGAATCTAAACTTCGCTTTTTTACCAATATTACCCATGAGTTTTCTACTCCTTTGACATTGATTTATGGTCCCTGCGATCGTATTATTTCTTATGATAAATCCGACGGCTTTATAAAAAGATATGCCGGTATGATTAAGACGAATGCAGAACGTTTGAATACGCTTATCCAGGAATTAATTGAATTCAGGAGAATAGAGACTGGACATAAAACCTGTATCATTCAACAGGTGGATATTACAGAATTGTCAACCGGGCTTATGGAATCATTTACTGAATTGGCCGAAGTGAAAAAGATTGATTACTTAATGGATATTGATGAAAATACAGTATATAACACGGATAAAAGTTGTTTCCAGACCATCCTGACGAATTTATTATCCAATGCCTTCAAATATACACCCGACGGAGGTGAGATCCGGTTAAGTATCGGTATCCGGAATGAGGTACTGGAAATGGTTATCACCAATACCGGAAAAGGGATTACAGCGGAAGACCTGCCTTATATTTTTGACCGGTACCGGGTACTGGATAATATTGAGAAGCAATCTCAGAAAGATCTGTTTTCGAGGAATGGTTTGGGGTTGGCCATTTGTTACAGTATGGTCAAATTATTAGATGGGGAAATAAAGGTAAAAAGTATACCTGATGAGTTTACGGAGTTCAGGGTTACTTTGCCTGTCCGCGAATTAACAACAAATCCTAAAGTTGTTCGGTCTACGGAGAAGACAGTGCATACGGAAAACCAGGTAACACCTGCACCTGTGATTGAAGAACCTGTATTTGAACGTTCCAGGCCTACGATATTTGTCATTGAAGATGATCCGGAGATCCGGGGTTTTATTTCCGAAATTATGAATAAACTATATAATGTGGTGGCAATAGGAGAGCCTTTATCTACTTTCCGGTTGTTGGAAAAGGTGCAACCCCACCTGATCATTTCGGATGTGATGATGCCTGATATGGATGGAATCACCTTAATGAAGCAGATAAAGGCGGATAAAAAACATCTCATATACCTTTTATTTTACTTTCTGCGAAAAATACGCCGGAAGAACAGACGGAGGGGATTGCTGCCGGGGTAGAGGCTTATTTAGTTAAACCTTTTAATACGGAATATCTCCTGTCGGTAGTTGAACGGTTACTGAAACGGCAAAATGATTTAAAAGATTATTATAGCTCAGCTATCAGTGCCTATGATTTCACGGATGGTAAGTATATCCATAAGGAGAATAAGGATTTTTTTGAAAAGGTATTATTTATAATAGACCAGCATTTGTCTGATACGGATTTCGCTACTGAGGAATTAGCCAGGGGGTTAGGATTAAGTACACGACATTTATACAGGAAATTGAATGAAATAACAGAGCAGACGCCGGCTAACCTGATAAAAGAGTACCGGCTGTCGGTAGTTGAGAAATTACTGGTAACCACCAAATATTCGATAGAAGAGGTGATGTATAAAGCAGGTTTTAATAACCGGGGTAGTTTTTACCGCCTGTTTTCACAAAAGTATGGAATGACACCTAAGAAGTATAGGGAATCCAGGATTGAAGAGGATCTAAATTAACATAAAAAAATCCCTCCGGGTAATCACTTAAGCGGAGGGATCACTAAACCAATAAATTGTTAACCTAAAATATTATATTGTATACATCAAAAAACTCATTCATCAATGGTAATATGTTTTATTTTAAACGTTCGATTTCAAGGATGCTCATAATGAACGGACCAATCGCTTTCGGATCGTTGGCGCGAACCAACTCGTTAATATAGTATTCATAATCGCCCGATCGCATTTCGCTACCACCCAGGCCGGCTACTGCACAACATTGGTTGATATTCATTAATCCCTTCTTATCAAATGTCACAAACTCTTTCAGGTAACCTTCATATGCTTTCAGGGCAACCTCCCGGTAAGAGGCATCGATATATCCCATGCGGCTACCTTTCAGCAGGGTGTAGATGAACATAGCCGAGCAGGTTGCTTCGAGATAGTTGCCCGGGTCGCCACTGCGGTCGAGCACCTGGTACCAGAGCCCGGTTTTTTTATCCTGTATTTTTTTTACCTGTTTGGCAATGTTGTTGAGGATCGCTAGTACTTCCTCTCTTTCCGGCTCGTTTTCCGGGATGAAGTCTAGACAGTCTACAATGGCCATCGCATACCAACCCAGGGCACGTCCCCATACATGTTGGGATTGTCCGGTGGTTTTGTCGGCCCAGAACATCTGGCGGCTTACATCGGCTGCATGGCGATAGAGTCCGTTGGCAGGGTCGTAAGTATGTTTGGCTACGGTCACGATCTGATTAATTACATCCTGGAAATCTTTCGGACGGTTGTTGCGTGCTGCGTATTCGGCCATGAAGGGTGAGCCCATATAAAGGCCGTCGAGCCACATCTGGTGTGGATAGATCTTTTTGTGCCAGAAGCCACCATCGTCATTTCGTGGATGGGTGTCCAGTTGGCTTCGTAGCAGGTCGATGGCCTTTTTATATTTTTCTTTGCCGGTATAGTCGTAGAGGCGGAAAAGTACTTTACCTGTATTTACCTGGTCGATATTATAATCTTCCAGTTTGTAGGCTTTGATCGTTCCGTCTTCATTGATCATGGTATCGGCGTAAGCAATTGCATAATCAAGGTATTTCCGGTCGTACACTTTGTCGTATACATCCACAAAGGCTTCCAGTTCTAATCCGTAGCAATAGTCCCATTTCAGGGTTTGCTGGAAATCGAGTTGCCATGATTCGGGGTTACGCACCATTTCCGAATCCAGCAGGCGGATCGCATAGTTCAGGTTTTCGCTGATCTGTTCATCTTTGTCGATACGGAACCAGTCTATTTCTGCCCAGCCGCCATCGTTGATTACTATGTTGGGACGGGTACAGAAGGTACCTATTTTGGCACCGATCCATTTACCTTCGCGTGCCTGGAACGGTTTGCCCATGGTTTTATAATCTTTACCGTTGGTGCTGTAGCTGAATATACATTCGGCAGCTTTGTTAAAGGATACTTTCAGATAGACAGTCGGATCTTTTAAGGGGATACTTTCGTTTACCTGCTCGGCCGTTCCTTTTTCTGCATCTTTACAGTTGAGTTGAGACAATACCAGTCCGTTGGCTGTATTTTCCAGTATTAATCCTGCGTAATCCAGACCCATTACAATCAGGCCTGTACGTTCGCCGGTATAGTTATGTGCCGGTACGAATTTCAGTTTCATGCTGGCTGTAAATTCGTTAGAAGGTGTTTTCTGCAATAACAGGTTGGCTACATTCCATAGGTTTTTATATTCCGGCACAACCGGATAGGAGTAGAGGCGTGCATGTCCTTTTACAGCATCCATAAAAATCCATTTCGGATTGAAGTTGGCATGCCATTGCCATTGCAGGCCGAGTTCGGTTGTATTGAATTCATCACTTTCCTGTGGGGTGCAGATAGGCCACTCTTTTCCGACATTGGGTTTGCGGTAGGTTAGGACCGGCTCTCCACAACCTTTTCCCTTTTTATCGATACCAATTACAGGCCAGTCGTTTACCCATTTCGTGGGTTGTAGGTGTACGATACGTCCATAGGTACCTACATCCTGGAAGTGAAGGAACCAGTCTTCTCCAGTTTGCGTATCAATCCAGGCGCCCTGGTGCGGGCCATTCACATCGGTTTTACCCTGAGTCAGTACAATTTTTTCCTCATACGGGCCATAAATATTACGCGACCGGAGTACTAACTGCCAGCCTGTGGCTACACCTCCTGCAGGCGCAAATATGTAATAGAAGCCATTTCGTTTATAAAATTTGGGGCCTTCCATTGTTGGATGGGTATTGTGTCCGTCGAAGATAATACGGCTTTCTGTGATCGCTTCGGTTGCTTCGGTGTTCAGTTCACATATTGCTAATACACTCTTTAAACCTGCCCGGCTGCCTGCATAGGCATGTACCATATATACACGTCCGTCATCATCCCATAAAGGAGTGGTATCGATAATGCCTTTACCAGGTTTTACCAATACCGGTTTTGACCAGGGGCCTTCCACATTTTTTGCTTTGGTCATATAAGCTCCCTGGTCGGGATCTCCCCAAAAGATATAGAATTCACCGTTATGATGGCGGATACTCGGAGCCCATATACGGTTACCGTGTTCCGGACGTTCTACTTCGGTGATGGGTTCCAGGGCATAGGGCACGGCGGCGCTAATGATCGTCCAGTTCACCAGATCTTTAGAATGAAGGATCTGTAATCCGGGTATACAGTTAAAGCTGGAAGCAGTCATATAAAAATCATCTCCCACACGGCATGCGTCTGGGTCGGAATAGTCGGCATATAATATTGGGTTGCGGTAAGTGCCGTTGCCATTATCGGCTACCCATACTTTCGAAACATAGTTTTGCCGGGCGTATCCCTGCAATACACAAAAGACAGTTAAAAAAAGGATTGTCAGTTTTCTCATATTATTGGCTGTTTCTTTATTATGTTTATTCTAAGATCGTTACCCGGCAGGGGTTAACTACCTCTTTTTTCCACTCCTGTATATAGGCGAACCATTCTTCTTTCGTTTTATAGCCGAATGTTTCTTTCATAGATGTAAAAGTGATATGATAGTTGAACTGTGTCTGTCTGGGAGCCTGTATGAGGTAGAGGTAGTTAACCTTATCATTGGCTTCTCCTGCGAGAATATTTTCCGGAAGAGATACAGCCAGTCCTACAGTCTCTTTAGCATATTTGATCGTATCGTTTACAGGCCAGTCTGTACCCCAGCATCCGATCAGCCCTTTCTGGTCGCTGAAGGAGTCGGAGCCTTTAATGTTCTGGACACCTGTGCAGAAAATCTCCTGTTGCAATGGCTCTTCGAAAAACAACTGTACTTCGCAGTCGCGATGACCAGCATACAGGATATACCGGGTAGTCATTTGTAGTACTGAACCCTGGTATTCCCAGTCGTTGGCAATTACGTCCACAACTGTACGGACCGGCCCATACGCCCGGATCGTTTCGGACCGGCTGGATACGGGTTGTATATGGATTGCTTTCTCTCCGTTCCATCCTTTAAAAGTGCCCAGTCCACAGCTACCGCTTACACGGAGTACATCATCGCCGAAACCGCGCGCCAGTTGCTCGTCGGTAGGGTAGAACTGGGATTCTTCTATCTCAAATCCTTTATTGAATTTACCATAGATATCTACTGTTTGTTTCTGGTCAAAATAGATGCGGTAGGCTACCAGTTCGGATTCGAAGGCCGGGCCGTGGTGGTGTAACTGGTTATAAATATTGCTTGTTCCGGGTATGGTAAGAGAGGTGATGGGTACATGTTTGCCGTTTTTATCGCTTACCAGCATTTCTGCGTATACCTGTGCCGGATATTCACGGGTCGTTTTTTCAGCAGAAAGGTCAATTGTAATTGTTTTGGTAGCACCGGCAGGAACATCCAGTACAAAAGCAAGTTCGTCTGCCCGGCGATCGCCGGTAAGGTCGTCCAGTTGGGAGGGGATTTCCGTATCACCATCCCATACAATGGCCGAACGAACAGTAAAATCGAGGGAGAGATCCGGCAACTTAATAACTACCGGTTCATATAGTTTTTTTTTCTCTGTAGGATTAACAACCTCTATTCTTATTCTTTTGCTACCGGCTTGTGCCAGGGCAGAGATAGAAATAAGGCACAGGCATACAAATAAGCCTGTTTGTTTGATGTACTTTCCAAGCAAGGACATGTTGTGTGTTTTTTAGGTATTGTATTGCAAAAGTATATATACCTGTCCGGCTGCTTGTGTACATATTGATTGTTTTAGTAGAATTTTTGTTCCTTATATTTAGTTGGGGTCATTCCATACATTTGTTTGAAACATTTGCTGAGGTAGCGTGAATCGTTGATACCCACCATGCAAGCAATCTGTGTCATGGTAAATTCCCCGGTTTCTATCAACTGGGCTGCCCGTGTGATACGCATCTCTTTGATAAATTCAACAGGTGCCAGTCCGGTTAGGGCTTTCAGCTTTTTAAAGAATACCGAGCGGCTTACGGCCATTTCTTTTACCAGGTCGTTTACCACCAGGTCGTCGTTATCCATGTTCTGTTCCATTAGCTCCACCAGTTTTTCCATGAACTTCCGGTCGTTTGGCGATAATTCTGCCGAAGTAGTTTCCGGTTGTGCTGCAGTGGTTTGCTGGGAGTCTGTTGCAGGAGCTATAGATATGAGGGTGGAACGGTATAATTCCTGTAGCTTTCGGCGCTGGGTAAGCAGGTTTTCTACCCGTGCCTGCAGATAGGTGGAGCTGAATGGCTTGGCAATATAATCGTCGGCACCATATTCCAAACCTTTTAGTTTACTTTCAGTTGACGATTTGGCGGTAAGTAATACAACCGGTATGTGGCTGGTTGCCAGGTTGCCTTTCAATGCCTGGACAATCTCGATACCACTTCTGCCCGGCATCATCACATCACTTATAATAATATTCGGCATCAATTGCTCAGCTTTATAGAGCCCCTCGTTACCGTCGGCGGCTTCTGCTACCCGGAAATGAGAGATAAAAATAGTTTTCAGGAAGCCACGCAGTTCATCATTATCTTCTACGATCAGCATCAGTTGTTTTTCAGCCTCCGTTTCTTCTGCAGTTTCCGGTAATCCGGCTCTTTCTGTTACAGCCACTTCATCAATCGGCTTCATAGTAAGTGGAGTGTCGTAATAGTCGGTCAGGATAAATTCGGTTGTTTCATCGAAATGTTCTTTTCCTTTGTGGAAGGTTACTAGGAAAATACTTCCTTTACCCAGTTTACTTTCTACAGTGATAGTGGCCTGGTGCATTTCCACCAGTTCCTTTACCAGTGAAAGTCCGATACCGGTACTGGGGGTGTCGAACAGGCTTTTATCCATCAGGTTTTCGAAACGGACGAAGATGGATTCTTTCCGGTTTTCTGCAATGCCGATGCCCTGGTCTTCTACTCCTAGCGAGACTGTTTCTTCTTCTTCCCGGATGAAGACTTTGATCATTTTTTCCTGAGGAGTATATTTAAAAGCATTGGATACCAGGTTGAAAACAATTTTTTCCAGTTTATCGATATCCAGCCAGAGGTATAATTGCTTATTCTCGGTTTCCAGGATAAAGTCTATCCGGTGTACTTCGGCCAGCGATTCGAAATTGTCCATTACCCGGCGTACAAACTGTACTAGGTCCACCCGCTGTACCCGCATTTTCATCTTTTTATTCTGGATCTTCCGGAAGTCGAGTATCTGGTTGATCAGCCGTAACATCCGGCTGGTATTCCGTTCTACCAACTGGAGTTGTTCACGGATATCGGGTGTAAGCGTACTGTTATTGAGCACATGTTCAACCGGTCCGGAGATCAGGGTGAGCGGTGTACGCAGTTCGTGTGAGATATTGGTAAAGAAACGGAGTTTGATATCTGATATCTGTTGCTCTACAAATACTTCGTGTTTTAAACGGTAGATGGTGAACAGGATATATACGGTGATAAATATAACACCCATAATGAGCAGGATGTACAGGATATAGGCCCACGGGGTTTCCCAGAAAGAGGGGAGTACAGTGATGGCAAGCTGACGGGTGTTCTCTACCCAGATCCCATCGCTATTGGTAGAGCGTACTTTGAATATATAATCGCCTTTGGGTAGGTTGGTATAGGTGGCTGCCCGTTGTTTGTCTACATAGTTCCATCCCCTGTCAAATCCTTCCAGCATATAGGCATACCGGATATTGTCGGGGGCTTTCATATCGAGCGCAGCATACCGGATGGTGAAAATATTGTCTTTATGGGATAAGATTACCTGATGGGTCTCGTTGGGTATAAATTCCAGCCGGGAACTGGTGGCAGGGTGTATATCTTCGTTTGCAATCTGGAAACGGGTAAAGGCTACCGGTGGCACGTAGGCACTTTTCCGTATGGTATCGGGTGTGAATATCAACATCCCGTAGCTGGTTCCGAACAACATTTCCCCGTCTGCTTTTTTGAAAGAGGCTCCTTCATTAAAACCTGCCCGGAAATTAAAATTGTTATCGTCGTAATTTTCCGTATGTTCGTCGGCCGTATCAAATTTGCATAAACCATTTTCGGTGCTGATCCAAAGGTGGCCGTGTTCATCTTCTTCTATGCATAATAACACATCACTGGGAAGTCCATCTTTGACGGTATAAAATTTAAATACAGCTTCGCCATCTTCCGAGAGTGATAATAGTTTGTTTAAGCCTCCACCGAAAGTTGCCAGATACAGGTTGTTGTCTTTGGTATTGAGAATGCTGTATACATCATTGTTGCTCAAACTATGTTCTTTACCCTGTTTACGGTAGTGGTGATTGAATACGATTGTCTCCGGGTTGGTAAAATCCGCGCTGAAGGAAATGGCACCGGAAGTACTTCCTACCCATATGTTTCCTTTATGGTCGGAGGTAACGACGCGGGTACAGTAACAATGGTCGATGGGCCAGCCTTTCAGGTTGTTTTTGTGGTGGATGAAAAGGTTATTTTTTGCTGTACCGGGCTCCAGGTAGTTCAATCCTCCACCGAACGTAGCGATCCAGATTCGTCCGTACCGGTCTTCATGCGTGCAATAAATATTGTTATCGCTCAGGCTGTAAATATTGTTAGGATCATGCTTGTAATGGGTTACCCGGAAGGTTTCCTGCATACCGGTTAGTTGTATTAAGCCGTCTCCTTTAGTACTGATCCAGTAATTTCCGTTCTGGTCCTGCATAATATGGTAGGCAACTCCCGGCATCTGTTTACCACTTTGAGCTATTTTACCATCGGCTGTGAGATAGCCAAGATATTGGTTCTGGCTGTTGTAGATTCGTATTTTCCCCTCTTTAGTTCCCAGCCAAAGCCGACCCAGATGGTCTTCGTACATGCTCCGGGCATCGTTGATAAGAGACTCATAAGGTAAAGGTTCGGGAGTTACCAGAGAGAAGGACTCAGGAAAGAAAGAAATTTTCTCCAATCCTTTTGAGTGGGTAGACATCCACAGGTTTCCTTCCCGGTCGGACATAATAGAGTGAAGTTTGTTGGAAAAACGCCAGTTATCGGCTCCCGGCTCATTATAGAATGGACGTAACTGGTTGTTGTCCCTGTCAAAATAGGAGAGCCCCCCACCGAAGGGATGTACCCACAGATATCCATTTACATCTTCCAGGATATGGAATTTGGGTTGAGAACGGTAGGCATTTCCCTGTTCGGTAGGAATAGTTTCATGTTTAATCTGCCGGGTGAAGGGATTAAAATGGGATACTCCCTCCACTTTATCAATATCCAACCACACCTCTTTACAACGGTCTACATATACGTTAGCAATCTGATTACCAGGTAGCCTGCTATTGGAAGTAGTATAATGGTGTTGTTGCTCTGTTACCGAATCATATGTGAAAAAGCCGTCTAAGCCAGAGGTTAGCATTAATTCATCACCGGCTAGCCGGTGGATGGCTGTAATTTGCGAATTACAGCTAAATTCTTTTAATTCGAAGTTCTTTTGTAGCTTGTTATATTTCCATATACGTCCTTTATCGGAACCGAACCATATTTCGTTATTGGTTTCAAGGTAGCAGTAAAAGGCCTGGTGAGATACCTGGGTTGCCTGTGGTGCATCCATAAAGCAGGAAACCGGTGTTTGGCTACCGTGAGCAAGGCTCCAGAGCCCATTGTCGGTCAGTAGCCACTCAGTCTGTTGCTCATCCAGTAATACCTCTGATACATTCCGGACTGGAAAGTTACCGGCATTCGTAGAGTAGATTTCCAACTCAAATGAAGGATCATTTTCCTGTTGGATTACCCGGTAGGCTCCTTCGTTTTCTGTTAATAACCATATATGGCCATTTGGTAATATTTTAATAGAATGGATATGGGCATTACTTTCAATGCCGGAAGCGGGTACCTGGGTAAATATTTCTCTTTTAGGGTCGAACCGGTGGAAACGATTGTCGTAAGTCATTATCCACAGATAGCCGAATGGATCTTCATAGATATAGTCTACCCGGTTATTGGCAAAACTTACAGCATTGTTTTTGCCGGCTTTATAGGTCGTAAATGTGTATCCGTCGAATTTATTAATCCCATCCCAGGTAGCGAACCACATGAAACCATTCCGGTCTTCCAGAATGTTCATTATGGTTTTCTGCGAAAGGCCGTCTTCGATTGAGTAATGGGTGAATGAGCATCGCAGCTGGGCGTAGGATGCAAGGGAGAAAAGGAGGGATATTAGTACTGCATATATTCGTCTCATTGCGGGCTGTGGCTTTTTATTTATGCAATTATACAAATTAAGACGGATATATGCAGTTTAATTTATTATTTTAATTTATCAATTTTAATTTATCATTTTTTTTCCATTATTAAGGACTGGGGATCGGCTATAGGGTTCCATCCGTCGTTTCCGGCCAGTATTTTCTCAATCGTGTAATCTTCCAGTGAGGTAAGCTGGTGAGAGTAGGGGGCACGTGCCGTAGGATGGGCTCCCGGACCTGTACTCTGGTATTCTGCGTAAAATACCGTTTGGTCCGCCTCTTTCTTATTCCAGTTATCCCAGCCGGCCGGTACGATATGGCTACCAAGGTTGCAGCGGATAAATACGGCTTTGGCAAACGGGCGCCAGGGGCGTGAAAGGTATACTTTGTCTACTCCTTCGGCTGCTGTTAGTTTACAGTCAAAAAATACATATCCATATTCTTTGCCTTCATTGGTAGATGGAGCTGTTACAAAACCGTTTTTGTTGCTGTGAATTTCGCAACGGTTGAATACGGTAGTAGACCAGCCGAAGATAAAATCTATACTTCCCTCGATATAGCAGTCTTCGTAATATTGCCGGCTGCGGTCGCCATAGGTATAAAGGGTATCCTGGAAACCGAGGAAGCGGCATTTTTTGAATGCGGCACGATCGCCATTTACAAAAGCAGCGACTGCCTGCCCTACCGGTCCGGAACTATTTTCAAAAGTGATATTTTCAGCATAGAAGTTGTGGCCATAGATATAGC
The DNA here is from genome assembly GCA_021204405.1 of Tannerellaceae bacterium. Taxonomy (GTDB): domain Bacteria; phylum Bacteroidota; class Bacteroidia; order Bacteroidales; family Tannerellaceae; genus JAJPZJ01. The sequence continues at coordinate 29,812 of JAJPZJ010000007.1, forward strand.
AGGTGGCTGAACCGGAGGTCGATTTGTCTTCGCCAAAAATATTTGTCTTCGTGGCATAATCATCGTATGTAAGGGTAGCACCATCCTCACCAATCAGGGATACATAGATTTTACTTTCCGGTACGATGAGCTTTTCTTTATAGTTCCCTTTTCTTATCAGGATAGTTGTACGTCCTTCTTTCCGAAAATCGGGTACGGCATTGATAGCCTCCTGGATAGTAAAGAAATCACCGGATCCGTCTTGTGCAACTACAAAATCGTATTTGCGGATATAAGGAGCCAGTTCGGGAATCCGGTTGGCAATAGAGTCGACAGCCAGTGAAGCGATCCGGCGGGCACCGTAGATATTCAGGTGGGTATTATCTTCTTTCCCTTCAGGGGCAAATGCTAACGTTTTTTCCGGTACCCACATAAAGAGGGCTTTGGATGCTTCCACACCTGTTTGTTCCACCAGTTCGTGGGATCCTTTATTGAGATCGATAAACAGCACATTCAGTTCGGAGGCTACCTGCCTTGCAGCGGTAAGATATGCGCCGTGTGTGTCGACCAGCTTTCCATTCTCGTCGAAATTACGCCGTACAATAGAGGAGAAAATAACAGGAATTCCCCCTTTGGAACGGGTTTCATTTACAAACCTGGTTAAGTTTTTGTTGTAAGTTCCTCCAGGGATGGTATAACGGGCTGGATCTTCACTTTTCGCATCATTATGACCAAACTGGATAAATACATAATCTCCTTTTTTTACCTGTGAGATCACTTTATCCAAGCGGCCTTCGTCGATAAAGCTTTTGGTACTCTGGCCATTGGCGGCGTGGTTGTCGATCACGATATCAGAGGTGAAGAAGCCGGGTAGTACATGCCCCCAACCACGTTCGGGATTACCACTTTCCAGGTTTTTGATAGACATGGTAGAGTCACCGATCATAAAGATCGTAATTACCTGGTCTGCCTGGAAGGAGCAGAATAATAATAGAAGGGTGCAGAGAAGTGATAGTTTCTTTTTCATATGATGAAATATTTTAGTAAGTAGGTATGGAACTCAGCAGTTTGTTTTTGTTTAGCGAGTGTTTGATGCTTCGTTTCCTATTTCTCTTATTTAATAAAAATGAAACTAACCCAGATAGAATGATTCCATCCAGGTCAGTAAAGTTAGTTAATATCCGGTTTTAAAGTAGATTCCGGATTTTATTGTACATAAAATTAATAACCAGAATTTTGGGCTACTTCTGAATGGTTCAGGTCGATAGCATCCTGTGGTATTGGCCGGTATAGGGCTTTGCCACCGTTGGTACCGAATATGCCTTCTCCAAATTGAGCAAGTTCCGGATTATATTTCATGCAATACTCCATAACTTTTTTAGTACGTCTTAAATCTGTCCACCGATGATATTCGCCTGCTAATTCGCGAGCACGTTCATCCAGGATAAAGTCAATATTAATATCTGCACTGGTTACTGCCAGATTATATCCATCCATAGCAGCACGGTTGCGAACTACATTTATTTTTTCTGCAGCAGCAGCAGTATTTCCTGCTTGGAGATAAGCCTCTGCAGCAATCAGATATGTTTCTCCTAAACGTGCTAATATGACATCACGGAAGCTACTTCTGGTGCTAAAAATGATTGTTGATGCTCCGGCTTCCGGTGTATAATCAAATTTTCTAAAACCAGGAACTCCAAATACTTCACCTCCGGAACCGGCTTGTTCTGTGTATGTAGTAGGTTGTCCACTGACAGTTACAGTTTCCTCTGTCATTGGAATAATACGGGCATCTTTTCTATATTCATAGTTTTCATTTCTCCAGGCTGCCGTGTCTGCAACATCAAATCTGGTAGGATAATAGAATTCTACTTTTACTGTACTGGTATTTTTATAATAAAAATCCCAATAACTTTCATATAAAGTGAGCATATAAGTGGTGTAATAACGAGCATCTCCTTCCTGAAAGACTTCATGCATTCTCCAGGTTGGTGTTAAAGTAGATGCAGTATATTTGTGATTGGTTTCTGTTCCTCCCAAATAGGATGAAAAATAGGCCCACTGCATATTACCATCATTTTGTCTGTCATAAACATTCTCTTCATCGTATTTCACAGACCAGAGAACTTCTTCGTTAACTTCATTTGTTGGGTCAAATAATTCTTCAAAAGTCAGGTTTAATCCTTGTCCGTTAATTGCTAATTCTGCATATTCAGCAGCTTTGGTAAAATCACTGGTATTATTTGTATCCCAGCCCCGGGTAAGATATACTTTGGCTAAAAAGTGATTAACGGTTTGTTGAGTAATTTCCCCTGTTCCGGAATCCGTTGCAGGTAAATTGGCTTTAGCTGTTTCCATTTCTGAAATAATGAAACTATATACATCCTCGATGCTTGCCCGGGGATATTCAAAATATGCTTCATTTACGTATTCGTCCATAATAGGTACTCCTCCAAACTGTTGTACCAATAAGAAATGATAAAATGCACGAAGAAAATGAGCTTCCGCAGTATATTTGGCTGCATTAGAGTTTTCTTCTGTTAACTCACTGTAATATATTACTCCGTTAGCCAGTTGAATACCTGAATAACACCTGACATAAAAAGCTTTAACATCTGAATCCTGAGGTGTTAAGCCAGCATATCTACCCACATTGGGTAGTTGGTTACGGCCTGACGCATATAAATCTACTCCTGCTTCAAATAGCCATGGCTCATTACTATAGATATTTCTCAGCGAAGAATAGGCTGCGTTCCGTAAACTGGAAAATCCAGTAGCTGTCCTGTAAAATGAATCAGAATCGACGTCTGATTTATTGTTTGTTTCGATAAAGCTTTCACAACTTGAGAAGAAAAAGGCTGTGATTGCTACTAAATATATTAATTTTTTCATTATTTACCCTCCTTTAAAATTAGAATTTCAAATTAACACCTATTTGATAAGTAACAGTACTTGGGCCACCACCACCTTCACCATCACTGTCAATACTTAGTTTTGCATCTGCCCATTCGGGATCATATCCTTTATAACCAGTTATAGTAAATGGGTTTAATACATTGAAGTATACACGTAAGTTAGAAATATAAGCTTTTTCAATCCAACGTTTAGGTACGGTATAACCTAACGTAATATTCTTAATTTTCACATAAGAAGCATCTACATAATGGTTGTGTGCTTCATTACTTGCATTTCCCCAATAAGTACCTCCAAGGCCATCATTTGTAGGATATGGATATTTTCCATATTTAGCAGAAGAAGTAGTACCTACGGTTCCGTCTGAATTTAAAGTAGGAACTCCTGCCGGTATGTAATAATCCATTTTAATTTTTGCACGGCCACGATCGCTGTAGTTAGTAAATTCCTGAATAAACGGACTAAACACAGTGGTTCCTTGTCTGGTAGTAATGGTGAAAGAGAAGTCAAAATCTTTCCATGATAAATTAGAAACTAAACTTCCGGTCCAGTCCGGCATCGGAGAACCTAAGATCACACGGTCCTGGTCGTCTATTACACCATCTCCATTTTGGTCAACAACTTTAGCCTGCCCTTCATAAATACCATATTTAAGATACTCGGCTGCCTCCGCTTGTGTAACTACTCCGTTCAGTTCATAATTATATAATACGTCAATAGGCTGTCCGATAAACCACTTATTACCAACGTCGTCGGTTTTACCTCCGTATAATTCGACGATTTTGTTTTTGTTTTTAGCAAAAGTGAAAGTCGTTTCCCATCTCCAGTCCCTGTTTTGTACATTTACTGTAGTTAATGCTATTTCGATTCCTGAATTACGAACTTTACCTACGTTGTCCCACATAGTAGCAGTTGGAATATTAAGGGTATTATTACTGGAGATTACCCCTCCTGTTTCCAATGGCATTTGGCGTTCCATGATCAGGTCTGTCGATAATTTATTGTAATAATCGATTGTTCCATTAATACGGCCATTCAAGAAACTGAAGTCTACTCCAACATTAAATTCCCGAGATTTTTCCCATGTTAAAGCAGAATTAACTAATCCGTTGGGGCCATATCCATTGCTAACACCATCTCCATAAGTGTAATAATATAGCTTACTGGCTAATGCTTGAGTACCATAAGGGGTTACGGCAGCATTATTACCGGTTAAACCAAAACTAGCACGTAGTTTCAGGTTGCTTAACCAATCTTTTTGTAAAAATTCTTCTTCACTCATTCTCCAGGCCAGAGCTGCAGAAGGAAATACTCCCCATTTATTACCATCTGTAAATTTTGATGAACCATCCCAACGACTGGATACAGTTGCCAAATATTTACCTTTATAAGAATAATTTAAACGGAAGGTATGAGAAAGCATGGTGATTTCTTGGTAAGCACTGCTTCTGTTTTCTGTTGTATTGGCTGAAGCCAGGTTGTGGAAAGTGGTTTCGAATGGCATATCACTTACTGCAATTGCGCTGGTTTCATAGGTATTTTTATACATACTAAATACATATAGACCACCGAAGTCGTGATCTCCCCATCGTTTACTATAGTTGATCTGGTTATCCCAGGTCCATGTAAAACGTTCTTTATTGGTAAGACTTGCCCAGTTAGTACCCTGATTTCTGGAGGCTGTTAATGATCCCTCATATTGACCCCGGCGACTGTGAGTATAAGTCGGGGATAAAGTGGTTTTTAAAATTAAATCTTTAATTGGAGTAACCTGAAAATAGATATTAGAAAGAATATCATAAGTACGGGTTTCGTCTGACGAGTTTGCTAAATCAACCAATGGGTTGATTGTACTACTGAACTGTCCGGTACTTTGCATAGCATACATACCTCCCGGCATTAAATAAGGATCTCCATTTTCATCATAAGGTATAAAATATGGATTAGTGCGGAAACTATTTAATACCGCATTTGAACTGGTTGCATTTAATTTTGCTGCTGCCAGGTTAACAGATATTCCAGCTGAAAAATAATCATTTACTTTATGATCAATAGTAGCTTTAATATTATATCGTTTATAATTTTCTCTTTCAAATATACCATCTTCGTCCTGATAACCAATACCTAAACGGTAAGAAATATTTTGGGCATTTCCATTTACACCAATAAAATGATTTTGTTGTTGTCCGCTTTGAGTAACCAAACTGGACCAATCAGTATAATCACCAGTAAGATACTTTTGTTTCATTACTTCGCTATTTGCACACCAGAAAGCACTTAGGTTTGAATCTGTTATCTGATACTGAGGGATACCATTATTTTCAAGAGGAGTATTTGCAAGAGTGGTATAACGATAGAATCGATAATCAGTAAATTCATCTCCACTCATAAAGTCAGGCAAGCGAGCAATTTTTTTGACTCCATAATAACCATCGTAAGAGACAACCGCTCTTCCTTTATCACTGGACCCAGCAGAACGTGTAGTAACCATTACCACACCATTAGTAGCACGCGACCCATAAATAGCAGTAGAAGAGGCATCTTTCAGGATGTCAATCCGTTCAATATCTGCCGGGTTAAGGAAATCGATATTATCGGCTACTACTCCGTCTACAATATATAAAGGATTACCTCCCTGCATAGAACTCTTACCACGAATCTGGATATTAAATCCGGCACCCGGACGGGTTGAACTCTGGCTGATATCCACACCAGGAACAGTTCCCTGCATAGATTCCATTACGGAAGTAGCTCCTTTTGCAGTTAAAGCTTCGGAACTGATACTGGATACCGAACCGGTAACGTCACTCTTCTTCTGAATACCATATCCCACAACCACTACCTCGTCCAGTGTTTGTGTGTCACTTTTTAATACGATATTCAATACATTCTGATTACCTACTGTTACCTCCTGGGGAAGATAGCCAATATAAGAAGCAGAGATAACATCTCCGGTGTTTACGCCGGAAAGGGTGAAGTTACCATCGAAGTCGGTAATTGTTCCGTTAGTGGTTCCTTTTACAATTACGTTTACACCAATCAGGGGTTCCCCTGTATCATCTAAAATAGTACCTGAAACCTCGCGGCCCTGTGCAAAGGCAAGCAAGGTACATACGCTCATAAAAAGCGTCAGGATTGCCTTGGTAGCAATTTTTTGCTTTTGTCTACTCATAATAGATTTGATTTAACAAGTTACTAAAAATTCTTTGCTGTTTACTAAAAATTCTTTTTACTAAAAATTCTTTGTTACAAATCTAATTTTAAATCAAAGTAAAGTATGTATTCAGATTGTTTTTTTATGTATAATATTTGATCTATTGAATCCGGGGGTATTTTTCGTTTAAAATCTCTTTGTAATATTGTAAGTGAATTTTATTCTTTTCAAAAGTGGGAACTGTTTTTTACCGTCCCGGTATAAGTGGTATACCGGGCGGTAATTAAACTCCGGAACTTCGGATAAGCCCTGGTACTGTAAATTGAGAATTACTACATAGATCTTAAATCTTTTACAAATACAACTATGAGAACAAGTTGGTTACTTACCTTTTGCCTGCTGTTTGGCTGTTGCGGATATACAGTTGCCCAGCGGACTAATATAAAAGATTATGTACGCGTAGAAATCGTACCTGATCATGACGACTGGACATACCGGGTTAGAGAAAAAGCGCGTTTTATCTTACGGGTAATACGGGGAAATGTTCCCCTGAAAAACGTCCCCCTTAAATATGAGATCGGGCCTGAAAAGATGCCTGCCGTACTGAGCGGGCAGAGTGATATGGCTCAAGGTGTACTGACTATAGAGGCAGGAACGATGAAGGAGCCGGGTTTCCTGACCTGTACCTGTACGACAGAAGTAGACGGGCTAACCTATACCAATTACCTGAATATAGCTTTCGATCCTGAAAACATACAACCTACAACTACACTTCCTGCTGATTTTAAAGACTTCTGGGATAGGGCTCTGGCAGAATCTGGACAAATTCCGATGGAACCACTTATTACCCTGATGCCGGAAGGATGTACTCCTCGTTATAATATGTACCATGTTAGATTCCAACACTATAAAAAAGGCTCTTATATATATGGAACACTAACTATTCCAACCAGACCAGGAAGATATCCTGCTGTATTGAGGATACCGGGAGCAGGCATTAAGAAAAACCGGCCGGAACTGGAGATGGCTGAGATGCAGGATGTAATTACATTCTCCATAGGGATACATGGTATACTACAAACACAGGACGCTGCTTTCTATGATAATTTGCGGTATGGTGTAATGGCTGATTATGCTTTTTTTCTATTGGATAGTAAAGAGCACTATTATTATCGCCGGATAGTGACCGGTTGTGTCCGTTCTGTAGATTTTTTATTTACACTTCCGGAGTTTGATGGTGAAAATATTGGTTTACTAGGTGCCAGCCAGGGTGCCGGCCTTTCATTGATGACTGCCGGCCTTGATCATCGTATCAAAGCAATGGCCGTTTACCATCCAGCTCTTTGCGATCATACCGGTTATTTGCATGGACATGCAGGTGGGTGGCCTCATCTGTTTGCTCCCCAAAATGCCGCTTTAAATAATAAACCTGAGAAGATAGAGACATCTAAATACTATGATGCCGTTAACTTTTCCCGCTTTATACAGGCTCCCTGCTTTTTTACCTGGGGATTCAATGATCAGGTATGTACTCCAACGTCCTATTATGCTGCCTATAACGTGGTGACAGCTTCGAAACGGTTGTATGTGGCTCATGAACAGCTCACTGGCGTACGCCCGAACAGGATATCCGGATCTATGGCTGGTTATATGATATGCTGACCAAAGGAGAGTCGGATATTTATTAATAAATCAATTTATCGCTATTATAAATCAATTTTTACATAACTGTCTTATTGTAATCTTTTAAAATTGCAACAGGAAAAAATGAATTAAAATTTAAGATAAAACCATGAAAGAGTATTGTAAGAAAAAACACCTGGTCGGTATAGCGCTGGCTTTACTGTTAACCGCGTGCCAGGTATCAGCCGAAACGAAAGTGGGTGAGGATGCCACGTATCTAAGCTATTTTGAAAACCTTCCTTTCCGGTTGGATGTGATAAAATTGCCTGTGTTTCCTGACCGTACCCTCAATATTCGTGAGGTAGGCGCTATAGGGGATGGTATAACCGATAATACTGAGGCTATTAACCAGGCAATCCGTACCATATCGGAACAGGGAGGTGGTAAGGTGGTAATTCCTGAAGGTATTTGGTGGACAGGCCCTATTACGTTACTGCCGAATGTAAACTTACATACTGAATCCAATGCACTGGTTATTTTTGATCCGGATTCTAAAAAATATCCGATTATTGAAACCTCTTTCGAAGGCCTGAATACCCGACGGTGTATCTCTCCGATCAATGCGCTGCGTGCTGATAATATTGCCATTACCGGTGAAGGGGTTTTTGATGGCTCTGGTGATGCCTGGCGTTTTGTGAAGAAAGGAAAGCTAACCGAAAGCCAGTGGAACAGCTTGGTTAAATCGGGTGGTGTATTAAATAGTACAAAAGATACCTGGTATCCGAGTGAAGAATCGCTTCGGGGACATCAGGTAAGCGATATGTTTAATAATCCCCAAAACCTACAGACAGACGAAGAATGGGAAGCTATCCGGCATTGGCTGCGTCCGGTACTGGTAAGTATCCGCGAATCAAAAGGGGTATGGATGGATGGAGTTACTTTTCGCAATTCTTCCTGTTGGAGTGTACATCCTTTATCCTGTGAAGATGTAGTGCTTACCAATGTGAAAATATTTAACCCGTGGTATTCACAGAATGGGGATGCGCTTGACCTGGAATCTTGTAACAGGGCACTTATTGCCAACTGTCTGTTTGGTGCCGGTGATGATGGGATTTGTATTAAATCAGGAAAAGACCAGGATGGACGCGACCGCAATGAGCCTTGCCAGAATGTGGTGATCCGTAATAATACCGTGTTACATGGCCATGGTGGTTTTGTAGTAGGTAGTGAAATGTCGGGTGGTGTAAAAAATATCTATGTGGATAATTGTACATTTACCGGAACTGATGTGGGACTGCGTTTCAAAAGTACCCGTGGACGTGGTGGGGTGGTAGAGAATATCTGGATTGAGAATATCAATATGGCCGATATACCAACCGAACCGCTGTTGTTCGACCTGTTCTATAGTGGAAGATCAGCTGTGGAAGACCTGGAGAATCCAACTGCCGTACAGGAAGTTATTCCTCCTGTAACAGAAGAGACTCCGGCCTTCCGCAATATCTATATCAAGAATGTAAAATGCCGGAATGCCCGCCGTGCGATGTATTTTAACGGTTTGCCGGAAATGAAGATCAGTAATATAAACATAGAAGATATCATAGTTACTTCCCAATTAGGCGCCGAACTGAGCCATGCAGATGGCGTGAAGATGAATAACATCCGTATTATGCAGGAGGAGGGGCCTAATATGAAGTTAACCAACTCTAAAAACATTGTAATAAATGGTAAGGAATATGATGAAGTTGGCAAACAAGCATTAATTTTAAAATAATAATTTAAAAACACATACAATGAAAGAGCTTACTTGTAATACCGTAGAAAAACAGCAGCGTCCGGAACGGATCATCCAGTTTGGCGAAGGAAATTTCCTTCGTGCATTTGTAGACTGGATTGTCTGGAATATGAACGAAAAGACTGATTTTAATAGCAGTGTAGTTGTGGTTCAGCCAATCGCTCAGGGTATGATCGATATGCTCAACAAGCAGGACTGCCTGTATCACCTGATATTGAAAGGACTGGATAGGGGAGAGGCTGTTTATAAAGTGCAACTGATCGATGTAATCAGCCGTGCATTGAATCCATATACCGATTTTGATGCCTATATGAAACTGGCCGAGCAACCCGAAATGCGTTTTGTAATCTCTAATACAACCGAAGCAGGGATTGCTTTCAATCCCGAAGATAAACTAACAGATACCCCGGCCAGCAGCTATCCCGGTAAACTGACCCAATTGCTTTATCATCGCTTTAAGACCTTTAAGGGAGCAGCAGATAAAGGATTTATCATTTTCCCCTGTGAGTTGATCTTCATAAATGGGCATGTATTAAATGAGTGTATAGAAAAATATATTGACCTGTGGCAACTGGGTGAAGAGTTTGCAGCCTGGTATAAAAATAGCTGTGGTGTTTACAGTACCTTAGTAGACCGTATTGTTCCGGGTTATCCGCGTGAAACAGCAGACGAACTCCGGGAAAAGATTGGTTATAATGATAACCTGCTGGTAGAGGGAGAGATTTTCCATTTATGGGTGATCGAAGCTCCGGAAAATATAGCCAAAGAGTTTCCTGCAGATAAAGCCGGGCTGAATGTATTGTTTGTTCCGAGTGAAGAGCCTTATCATGAGCGTAAAGTTACCTTGTTGAATGGTCCTCATACGGTATTATCTCCTGTTGGATATTTATCCGGATTGGATACTGTGCGCGAGTGTGTGGAAGATGAAGTAATGGGAGCTTTTGTACGTAAAGTAATGCTGGAAGAATTATTGCCTACATTAAATTTACCGAAAGAAGAATTGGAACAGTTTGCAAATGATGTACTGGATCGTTTCCGTAACCCCTATGTAAAGCATCGGGTAACCAGTATCATGCTGAATTCATTTCCTAAATACCGTACACGTGATCTGCCCGGATTAAAAACTTACCTGGAAAGAAAAGGTTCTCTTCCTGCCGGATTAGTACTTGGCCTGGCTGGTATAATTACTTATTATAAAGGCGGAAAACGCGGCGAGGATGTAATCAATATACAAGATGATGAAAAAATTATTACCTTGCTACGCGATTTGTGGGCTACCGGTTCTACACGTACTGTAGCAGAAGGCGTTTTAGGTGCTACATCCATCTGGGATGAAGACCTGAATCAGTTACCAGGCTTAACAGATAAAGTAACTGCTTATCTGGATGCTATACAGGAAAAAGGCATGCTCAACGTGGTAAAGGATATAATACAATGAATAACTACATAAAGATAAATCCTACCGATAATATTGCAGTGGCGGTTATTGCACTGCCGGCTGGTGAAACTTTGTTAATCGATGGACAGGAGATCGTACTGCTGAACGATATTCCTGCCGGCCATAAAATTGCTTTACAGCCGTTTGCCGTAAATGATAATATCATTAAATATGGTTTTCCTATCGGTCATGCTATTACTGAGATCCCCCGGGGAGGCTGGGTAAATGAAAAGAATATTAAGACCAACCTGGCGGGTTTGCTGGATTATACTTATTCTCCACAACCGGTTCCATCTCCAGAACCGGCCAAACCGTTAACTTTTAAAGGGTATCGCCGCCAGAATGGTGAAGTAGGCATCCGGAATGAGATCTGGATTATCCCTACTGTTGGCTGTGTAAATGGAATTGTGAACCAACTGGCAGAACAATTGTGCGCGGAGACACAAAGTGTAGGTGTGGATGCGATTGTGGCCTATCCTCATAATTATGGTTGTTCACAATTAGGTGAAGACCATGAAAATACCCGTAAAATCCTGCGTGATATGGTACACCATCCCAATGCGGGCGGTGTGTTGATCGTTGGATTGGGTTGTGAAAATAACCAGCCGGATACTTTTCGTGAATTCCTGGGTGAATATGATACCGAACGGATACGTTTTATGGTTACCCAACAGGTAGATGATGAGTTGGAAACAGGTATGCAATTACTGCGCGACTTATATGATATCGCTTCGGATGATGTTCGCACGGATGTTCCTTTGAGTGAATTAAAGGTTGGCCTGAAATGTGGTGGCTCGGATGGATTTTCGGGTATCACTGCTAATCCGTTACTGGGCGTATTCTCTGATTTCCTTGTTGCTCAGGGAGGTACAACAGTTCTAACCGAAGTGCCCGAAATGTTTGGAGCAGAAACATTACTGATGAACCGTTGTGAATCAGCAGATTTATTTGATAAAACCGTTCACCTGATCAATGATTTCAAAGCCTATTTCATAGCCAATAACCAACCGGTATATGAAAATCCTTCACCGGGAAATAAAGCAGGAGGGATTTCTACCTTAGAAGAGAAGTCTCTGGGTTGTACCCAAAAATCGGGTAGCTCGGCAGTGAAAGATGTATTAATGTATGGCGACAGGCTGAAAACAAAAGGATTGAACCTACTCAGTGCTCCGGGGAATGACCTGGTAGCAAGTACGGCACTGGCCTCATCAGGATGCCATATGGTATTGTTTACAACGGGTCGCGGTACTCCTTTCGGTACCTTTGTTCCGACTGTGAAGATCTCTACTAACAGTAATCTGTATAATCTCAAACCGGGATGGATCGATTTTAACGCTGGTACCCTGGTGGAAGGCGAATCGATGGAGTCTCTTTGTGAACGCTTTATTCAATTCCTGATCGGGATTGCAGGCGGTACACCTACAAATAATGAATCTAAAAATTACCGGGAGATCGCTATCTTTAAAACTGGCGTCACCTTATAAACTTTAAATTTACAGGTCATGAAAACATTTATGGATAAGAATTTCCTATTGGAAACCGAAACTGCACAGGAACTATATCATAACCATGCGGCTAAAATGCCGATCATTGACTATCACTGCCACCTGATCCCTCAAATGGTGGCCGACGATTATAAATTCCGCTCACTGACTGAAATCTGGTTAGGTGGCGATCATTACAAATGGCGTGCCATGCGTACCAATGGCGTGCCTGAACGCTATTGTACTGGCGAAGATACTTCAGACTGGGGAAAATTTGAAAAATGGGCGGAAACGGTTCCTTACACGATGCGTAATCCATTGTATCACTGGACTCACCTGGAACTGAAAACGGCTTTTGGTATCGATAAAATATTAGGTCCGGATACTGCAAAAGATATTTATGATGAATGTAATGAAAAGCTGAAATCTCCTGAATATTCAGCCCGTAATATTATGCGTCGTTATAAAGTAGAGGTTGTTTGTACTACCGATGATCCTGTGGATAGTCTGAAACATCATATTAAAACCCGTGAAGATGGTTTCGAGATTAAGATGTTACCTACCTGGCGTCCGGATAAAGCTATGGCGGTAGAAATACCAGCTAATTTCCGTAGCTATATGGAACAACTATCTCAGGTAAGCGGTGTAAATATATCTTCTTATGACGATATGATTGATGCCTTACAGAACCGGCATGATTTCTTTGCTACCCAGGGATGTAAGTTGTCTGATCATGGAATTGAAGAATTCTATGCGGAAGATTATACGGACGCTGAAATCAAAGCGATCTTTAATAAAGTATATGGTGGTACGCAACTGACCCGGGAAGAGATCCTGAAGTTCAAGTCGGCTATGCTGATTGTATTTGGTGAGATGGATCACTCGAAAGGCTGGACACAGCAGTTCCACTATGGTGCGATCCGTAATAATAATACCAAGATGTTCAATAAACTGGGTGCGGATACCGGTTTTGATTCTATCGGTGAATTTACTACCGCAAAAGCGATGTCGAAATTCCTTGACAAACTAAATACCAATGACAAATTAACCAAAACAATCCTTTATAACCTTAACCCATGTGCCAATGAGGTAATTGCTACGATGCTTGGAAACTTTCAGGATGGTACGATACCGGGTAAGATCCAGTTCGGATCGGGCTGGTGGTTCCTGGATCAGAAAGATGGAATGCAGAAACAGATGAATGCACTTTCTGTGCTGGGTCTGTTAAGCCGTTTTGTAGGTATGCTTACCGACTCGCGTAGCTTCCTTTCTTATCCCCGCCATGAATACTTCCGCCGTACCTTATGTAACCTGTATGGAACGGATGTGGAAAATGGAGAATTACCTAACGACCGTGCCTTTATTGGGCAGACCATTGAGAATATAAGCTATTACAATGCCAAAGAATATTTTGGCTTTTAACATTAACCCACTTTAATAAGATCAGATTAAATTTTTTAAGATTATGAAGAACAAAATTGTTTCATTTGGAGAAGTTATGTTGCGTTTGGCAACTCCTGATTATCTTCGTTTTAACCAGGCTACACAGTTTAATGCCTCTTTTGGTGGCGGCGAAGCCAATGTAGCTGTATCATTGGCTAATTATGGCCTGAATGCTGAGTTTGTAACCCGCCTGCCTAAAAATGATATAGGCCGTGCCTGTGTGATGGACCTGCGTAAATATAATGTCGGAGTGGATCATATCGTATATGGTGGCGACCGCCTGGGTATTTATTTCCTTGAAACCGGTGCCGTAGCCCGTGCCAGTAAAGTGGTTTACGACCGTGCCTATTCTTCTATTGCAAGTATCGAACCGGGTATGATCAACTGGGAAGAGGTATTGAAAGACGCAACCTGGTTCCACTGGACCGGTATTACTCCTGCTATCTCACAGGGAGCAGCAGACGTATGCCTGGAAGCTATCCGGACAGCTAACCGTTTGGGTGTAACTGTATCGACTGACCTTAATTACCGTAAGAACCTCTGGAAATATGGTAAAACAGCTTCGGAAGTGATGCCTGCCCTGGTAGAAGGTTGTGATGTAATATTAGGAAATGAAGAGGATTGCGAAAAAGTATTTGGTATCCAACCGGAAGGCTTTGATGTAACCGCTACAGACGGTGAGATCAATCCGGCTGAATTTGAATCAGTTTGTACACAGATGCAGGCCCGATTCCCACGTGCTAAGAAAGTGATCATAACGTTGCGCGGTGCGATCAATGCAAACCACAATACCTGGGGAGGCGTATTATATGCAGACGGTAAACTTTATCAGTCTAAGAGATATAACATTACCCATATTGTGGATCGTGTAGGTGGCGGCGACTCGTTTATGGGCGGATTGATCTATGGATTAAATACCTATCCGGAAGACGATCAGAAAGCATTGGAATTTGCAGTCGCAGCTTCCTGCCTGAAACACACTATTTACGGTGACTATAATCAGGTAACTGTCGATGAGGTAGAAAAACTAATGAGTGGTGATGGCTCAGGACGTGTATCAAGATAACACTGAAAAAAGAATATACCATGAGCGCACTCCAACAAGTAAATGAAAAAATAACAAATTACAGATGGACCATCTGTGCTTTGTTATTTGCAGCAACAACTATTAATTATCTGGACCGTCAGGTTCTGTCCTTACTACAGCCTTTGCTTGCTGAAGAATTTCACTGGACAGATAGCGACTATGGTACTATTACTGCAATCTTCTCATTGGCATATGCGATCTCGATGCTTTTTACTGGACGGTTTATTGATAAATTAGGAACAAAAAAAGGATATGCCTGGGCAATTGCTCTCTGGTCTGCCGGAGCCTGTTTACATGCTCTTTGCGGTATTGTAACCGAAGCGGCTGTAGGCTTTGAAGATGCAGAAGCATTACGTCGTGCTACTGATCCTTCGGTAGTGGCTACTATTGCTACCTTAAGTGTGGTTATGTTTGTTATTGCCCGCTGTGTGTTAGCAGTAGGAGAGGCCGGAAACTTTCCGGCTGCTATCAAAGCAACAGCCGAATATTTTCCAAAACGTGACCGTGCGTATGCTACCGGTATCTTTAACTCCGGAGCGAACGTAGGTGCTATTGTTGCGCCTTTATCCGTACCTATTATGGCTGAATTCTGGGGCTGGGAAATGGCGTTTATCGTAATCGGGGTAGTAGGATTCATCTGGCTGGGATTTTGGTTATATTACTATGAAGAGCCAGCTAAGAATAAACGCATGAATGATGCTGAACGTAATTATGTATTACAGGATAATCTGGCCGACAATACAAATCAGGAAGAGGTAAAAGGCCCGCAAATCTCCTATTGGAAATGTCTTCAGTTTAAACAAACATGGGCATTCGCGTTTGGTAAGTTTATGACCGACGGCGTATGGTGGTTCTTCCTGTTCTGGACACCGGCTTACCTGAAAGCAGAATACCAGATGTCCGGTAGTGAAATCGCACTTCCGATCGCGATATTGTATACCATTACGGTGGCAGGTTCTGTTTTCGGAGGAAAATTCCCCACCTATTTTATTAATAAAGGAATGAATCCGTATGCCGGCCGTATGCGTGCGATGTTGATTATTGCTTTCTTCCCGTTAGCCGTATTATTCGCACAGCCTTTAGGACATGTTGAGGCGTTGGGTAACAATGGTTACTGGATCCCGATCTTACTGATTGCTATCGGTGGCTCTGCCCATCAGGCATGGTCGGCTAATATCTTCTCTACTGTTGGTGATATGTTCCCCAAATCGGCTATTGCTACAATCACCGGTATTGGCGGTATGGCCGGAGGTATTGGCTCGTTTTTCATTAATAAAGGTAGTGGTATGTTGTTTGATTATAGCGAAGTAGCCTGGGGAGACAAAAGCCAGGGATATTCGATTGTATTTGCATTCTGTGCCGTTGCTTATCTGATTGGCTGGATTGTAATGAAAACATTGGTACCTAAATATAAAGTGATTGAAGATAAAGACATCTAATTGTTTGATCGGATAATCCGGAAAACTAAAGATATTATTTTTACGTTTGACAATAGAAAAGGTTAGCACCTCGACAGCAGAGTCCTGTATCAGGACTCTGCTTTTACTCATTTATTAGTTAAAATTAAAAAGATAAAGAAATGGCAAAATTTAGTAAAATACAGGTATTGAATGTAATGGTCAATACCGGCATGGTTCCCGTTTATTATAGTAACAACTTGGAAACGGCCAAACAGGTGGTGAAAGCTTGTTATGAGGGCGGTGTGCGTTCTTTTGAATTTACAAACCGTGGAGACTTTGCGCAGGAAGTTTTTGCTGAGTTGGTCAAATTCGCAGCAAAAGAATGTCCGGAATTAATTCTGGGTATTGGTTCCATTGTTGATCCGGCTACAGCTGCTTTGTACCTGCAATTGGGAGCTAATTTTGTTGTAGGTCCGTTATTCAATCCGGAGATTGCTAAGGTTTGTAATCGCCGTCTGGTTCCTTATACTCCGGGATGCGGTTCGGTTTCAGAAATAGGCTTTGCGCAGGAAGTAGGTTGTGACTTATGTAAAGTATTCCCCGCAGGTAATGTAGGAGGTCCTTCATTTGTAAAAAATATAAAAGCTCCGATGCCCTGGTCATTAATTATGGCTACCGGTGCAGTAGAACCAACAGAAGAGAATCTTTCGGCCTGGTTTAAGGCGGGAGTAACTTGTGTAGGTATGGGTTCTAATTTGTTCCCTAAAGCAGCTATTGATGCAAAAGACTGGGGGCAGATTACGGCTATTTGTAAGGATGCACTGGCAATTATTCGGAAGTATAAATAATAGTTTATATTCCTGGTATATCAAAAGAGTTTATTCAAAAGATATATTGGGATAAAAACGAAAGAGCAAATAGTTTTCCGCGTAGGCGGGGATCGCATAGGAACTATTAATTTCACTCACAAAAAGAAATAAAAAAGGATGTTTTAAGGCGATCCCCGATCAGGTCGGGGAACTATTTTTGTTTTTGGGAATAGCCTCTTTTTTATTTTACTCGTTGAAGGGGATTTTTTTAATCTCTGCTTGCTGAATATGAGGATCTCCTGATCCGTTATGAATACATTACTTTATTAAGATGTTTTTTCCGGATTTTAAATCCTCATACTCTGAAGTACCCCCCTCTTATAAAAACGCCTGTAATCATATAGCGTTCTCCGGGTAGTTGTTTTGGGTTTATAATACCCTTAGATTATCTATATAATAAGTAGCCTTTTTTGTTCTTATATCCGCTCCGGGTAATGGTTCGGATGGTACCTGATTGGGAGTAGTACGGTCTGGTGTATAGCGGAATTCGCCGGTTCTGAATGTGATCCGTTCTACAGCTTTTACTGTTTCGACAAATGGTTGCTCTATTACTTTTTTATCGTTTATAGATAAATGAAAGGACCCGTAATTATCTGTTGAGAAATGGATGCTGAATTTATACCAGCTATCTTTTTGATAGGGTTGTAGACTAATTATTTCTTTGCCACTCTCTAATTGTATATTGCCAGCTTCGCTGAAAATAATCCGTATCGGACGGTTACCATACCGGTCATTCAATTCAATATGTAAGTTGCCATTTTCCGGTTGGGTGGTAGTATGGATATCGAAACTAATCGTTGCTTTTTCTTTAGCAGGGAATACCCTTACTGCCTTTGCATAATCATATGGATCTTCATCTTCCAGCCTTAGGCTCTTATTCGTGGCAGATGGGAAATTATCAACAGAAACTTTAGCCCAGGCAGGCGAGTAGATATTCCAGCCGGGAATGATTCCACCTGCTTCCAGGTTATTGAAATCTTCATTTACCTCATTCGTTTCTTCTACACGTAAAGGTAAAGGAACCCGGCTTACCCAGATATCTTCTTTATTAACACTATATACTAAATTAACACTATATACTAACCACATATCATTTCCGGGAGGAACAGCCTCGCCTTCAACAATGCCACGGGTGTAATTAGGCCCAAAATCTTTCCATCGGCCAAAGAAGCGACGGGGTGATACCTCTTCATGGACTACTCCCATATTATCAAATAAGATACCGTCGTCACTGCTGGTTGCGATCAGCGGATAACGATATTCCTGGGTGGCAATCGGATTATAAACCATCGCATACCGTCCATCTTTGGTTTGCTGTCCCCAGTTTTTACCTCCTGCCATAATCAAGGTGGGCATTTTCTCTTTTTCGCTCCAGGTAAGTCCTTCGTCATCCGAAAGTGTAGCATATGATTTTTTCCACAATCCTACTACCTTACCATCTTTGCGGTGATAATAGGAGAAAGCTTCCAGGATATCTGTCGTATCCTTTAAGGTGTAGAATCCATTCAGGCCACGGTCTTCGTCCCACCACTGGAGTGTCCGGAGCCGGTCATTTAACAGACTGTTGCAGGCTGTTACAAATTCTTTATCGTCAGAGGTGGTATAAACGGGAAGGCAGTGTTCGTTTCGTTCCAGTCTGCATGACTGGTGTAACGGATAAAATAGATGGGACCCATAGTGCCGTCTTTATAAATTTCACGAACTACATGCCCGATCCCACCCTTTTTGAAAGGATGCTCGGTATGGCCATAGAATGCTATGGTAAGTAATCTGCCATTCGGAGCGGTATAAAATCCCATGCGTTGGTGCATCATATAACCGTTGTATCCTTCGGAAATACTAACACCTTCAGAAGCGGGATAAGGAGGAAATGCCTGAACCGGTTTATTCCAGTTTCTGCCATCAGCAGAAGTTACCAATAAAGTTTGTACAGGAGGTTCATGTTCGTTAACTGCCCCACTAAGGTATTGCAGGAAAAATGTGTTGTTCCAATAAGTAATATTCGGCGCATGGTTATAAGTCCATCCAAAACCATCCGCCTCTTCGGGATGCGTACGGTTTGCCCGCACTACCTGGATATTTTCGGTACCTACCAGATATCTTAAGGCACCATCGTGCACATTGGGATTGGCAATCTCTCCTCCGATGTATCTTATCGGTTCACTGACAGAACCGGTTTGACCAGAGCAGAAATGGGAATGACCGCACATACCGGCGATCAGCATTAGCGTAAAAGGAAAACGTTTCATGGTAATATGTTTATGTTTTTTGTTATTGTATTAAGTACACAAACATACAAAAAATAATTGCTCCTGGTGTTTAATTTTTTTTGTTAACATTTACTGGCAGGAGTAGATTGTTATGTTCTTAGGATAAACATGTTATCTTTGCAGGGGTAAATTATCCCATAAAATGGATAATTTATCCTTATATTAATAACGATATTACGGATGATACTGGATATTAAAAAGATACAAACAGATTTCCCTATCCTTAAAAAAGAGATCTACGGGAAACCGCTTATATATTTGGATAATGCTGCCACTACGCAGAAACCCAGAAGTGTGGTAGAAAAAATAGAATATGGCTATTATAATGTAAATGCCAATATTCACCGGGGAGTACATTTTTTGAGCCAGGCTGCAACCGAAGCACATGAAGAGGCAAGGCGGTATGTGCAACAATTCCTGAATGCCCGGTCGTCTAATGAGATTATTTTCACCCGGGGAACTACGGAGGCTATTAACCTGATCGCCTCCAGTTTTACGGATGAATGTATGTCGGCAGGCGATGAGGTAATTCTCTCTGTCATGGAGCACCATTCCAATATTGTACCCTGGCAGATACAGGCCGCTAAGAAAGGAATTGTATTAAAGGTAATTCCTATTAATGACTGGGGCGAGCTATGTCTGGATGAATACCGGAGTTTGTTTACTGAGCGTACCCGCCTGGTTTCAGTTACACATATGTCGAACGTACTGGGAACCATTAATCCGGTAAAAGAGATGATAGAGGAGGCACATGCACATGATGTTCCGGTGCTGATCGATGGGGCACAATCCGTCCCTCATATGAAGGTAGATGTACAGGAGCTGGATGCCGAGTTTTATGTTTTTTCCGGACATAAGATCTATGGTCCTACAGGGATCGGGGTATTGTATGGAAAAGAAGAATGGCTGGACAGGTTACCTCCTTATCAGGGTGGGGGCGAGATGATCGCTACCGTCTCTTTTGAAAAAACAACTTTCAATGAGTTACCTTTTAAGTTTGAAGCAGGGACTCCCGACTATATTGGCAGTACGGCATTGGCCGAGGCTTTGCGGTATGTGGACGGGATCGGTATAGACAATATAGCCGCTTACGAACACCGCTTACTTGCTTATGCCACAGAAAGGTTAAATGAAATTGACAATATGCGTATTTTTGGTCAGGCGGCCGATAAAGGTGCTGTGATCTCTTTCCTGGTAGGAGATATTCACCACTACGACCTGGGGATGTTGCTGGACCGGTTGGGAATTGCAGTCCGTACTGGCCATCATTGTGCACAGCTACTTATGCAACGGCTTGGCATAGAAGGAACGGTAAGGGCTTCTTTCTCTTTTTATAATACGGAAGAGGAGATCGACCAGCTTGCTGCTGCTATCGAGAGGCTAAAGGGAATGTTTTAGTACTATAATAATTAATACCATGAAAAAAACTCTTGTAAAACTGGCTTTATTAACTTTTTCCTTATTGGGTTTTGTGGGTTGTAACCCACCTACTGCTACTTCCTGGCAACTGGTATGGGAAGAAAACTTTGACAGCGAAGTAATTAACCCTGAGTTTTGGAGTAAGATCCCTCGCGGAACTGCTGATTGGAATAATTATATGTCTGATTACGAGGCATGCTATCAGGTAAAAGATGGCCAATTGATCCTGCGGGGGATGGTCAATCAATATCTGCCGGCTGATACTGCTCCTTACCTGACAGGGGGGAATCTATACAAAGGATAAAATAACATTTCAAAATGGCCGGATAGAAATAAAGGCCAAATTGCATGGAGCAACCGGTGCGTGGCCTGCGATCTGGATGCTGCCCGAGTTGGATAACTGGCCGGATGGGGGCGAGATCGATATTATGGAGCGCCTGAATAATGAAGATATTGCTTATCAGACGGTTCATACTCATTATACCTATGTGCTGGGATTGGATAAGGAACCAAAGAATGGGGCGACCGGCCTGATCAACAAAAATGATTATAACGTGTATGCAGTAGAGTTACACTGGGATAGTTTATCCTTTTATATTAATGATGAACATTCTTTTACCTATCCACGTATAGAGACGACTGAAGCTGGGTAATTTCCGTTTGAAACGCCTTTCTATCTGCTGATCGATATGCAACTGGGTGGTACCTGGGTGGGGCTGTTGACCCGGCAGACCTACCGGTTGAGATGCATATCGATTGGGTGAGGTTTTACCAGAAATAAGAATATAAAAAATGCTTTTAAGTTGTCTGGATAGTAGTAGGATAGAGGCCGGCTGTGATGAGGCCGGCCGTGGCTGCCTGGCCGGCTCCGTATTTGCTGCTGCAGTTATCCTGCCACTGGATTACTTTAATAAAGAGCTGAATGACAGTAAGCAATTGTCCGAAAAGAAACGGTATGCACTTCGCCCTGTCATAGAGCAGGATGCCCTGTCGTGGGCTGTCGGTATCGTTACCCCGGAAGAGATTGATAAAATCAACATTCTGAATGCCTCCTTCCTGGCTATGCACCGGGCGGTACAACAATTGAAAATCCGGCCACACCATCTGTTGATCGATGGCAACCGTTTTACGCCTTATCCGGGTATTCCCCATACAACCATTATAAAAGGAGATGGTAAATACCTGAATATTGCGGCTGCATCGGTACTAGCTAAAACCTACCGGGATGATTATATGAACCAGTTGGCGGAAGAGTATCCCGGGTATGGCTGGAACCAAAACAAAGGATACCCAACCAAAGCGCATCGCGAAGCGATACGGCGGGTGGGTATCAGTCCTTATCACCGGAAAACATTTACCTTGCTTCCGGAACAGTTTACACTGGAATTTTAATTTCCTTTTGCCTTAAAAGTCAGTGCATACATACGCATCTGTTTTACCATAGCCACCAATCCGTTGGAACGGGTGGGCGACAGGTGCTCTTTCAGGCCGATCTTTTCTATAAAATAGAGGTCGGCATCCAGTATCTCCTGTGGCGTATGGTTGGAAAGTATATTAATCAGGAGGGATACAATTCCTTTTACAATTACCGCGTCACTCTCGCCCTGAAAAACCACTTTTCCATCTACATAATCGGCCTGTAGCCATACCCGGCTCTGGCATCCCTCTATCAGGTTGCTTTCCGTTTTATATTTTTCGTCTAATGGGGGTAACGAATTTCCCAGATCGATCAGTAAGGCATATTTATCCATCCAGTCATCGAACGTGGCGAATTCTTCGATTACATTGTCTTGTAGTTCGTTGATCGTCATTTTTATATTGTTTTATTTTTTATTGTAAATAACCTCAAGTACGGTTTGACCCATGGCCTTTAATGTTTCCCGGTCGATATTTTCCATGGTATCATTGACCGTATGCCAGTAAGAGCCGAAACCACTTCTTGTCTCCGGATCATAGTTGATAATATCGATACAGGGAATATTGCGGCCGGCGATCACATATTGATGGTCGTCGGTAATATATCCGCCTTTCGCATTGATGAAATATTTACCATACCCCAGTTCCCGTGCCGTATTCCATACCAGCTCAACAATAGGAGCAGCATACCTTACAGAAGTTTGTTCTTTATAGAAGGTTGCATTTTTACTACCTATCATATCCAGTAAAATACCAAATTCCGCCCGGTAATTAGGAACATGTGGGTTTTTTGCCCAGAACTGTGAACCCAGGCACCAGGTATCAGGTTTGTACTCTTTTACAAACTCAGGAGTACCATAATCTTCCGCATCAAAAAAGATAATATCTATCCCTTTTCCGGGATCCTGCATACTGATCTGGCGTGCGATCTCCAACAATACTCCTACACCGCTGGCGCCATCGTCGGCACCGTCAATAGGTTGGCGATGATTGGCTGCATCCCGGTCATGATCTGCATAGGGACGGCTGTCCCAATGGGCAAATAACAAAATTCGGTTATTACTTTCCGGATTAAAGGCGCCGATGATATTTCTTGCTTCCAGCCTGGTGTTGTCGTAGGCTGTTAATTGCATATCCTGTTCGTACACCTGGGCACCGAAACGCTTCAACTCCCGGGCAAGATATTGCGCACAAGCCTTATGGGCAGGGGTATTCGGAACCCTCGGCCCGAAAGCAACCTGATTTTCTGTGTAGGTATAGGCACTGTCGGCATTGAATACCGGAGTTGTACTTTTATTTTCCTGTTTTACCTCTGTTAGGCCTGGGGAAGCCGGTTGGCTGGTTCCTTTATTGCCACAGGATGAAATGATCATACACGATATTAAAACAGAAAATATATTTACCATCTTCATATGCTTATTATTTTACTAGTGCAGCAGCCTGTATAGTGTTCAATACCCGTAACAGATTGCCGCCCCATATTTTTTCAATTTCTTCTTCCGTATAACCTCTTTCAATTAGTTTAACAGTGATCTGTATCAGATCGTTGTGTCCGTTACAACCAATTAATCCTCCACCACCATCGAAATCAGAACCAATTCCGACATGATCAATCCCGGCAACTTTAACCATATGGTCGATATGTTCAATCGCATCCATCAGTAAAGCGTTTTTATAATCTTCATTAATATACCTACTTAACAGGCACACCTGGGCTACTCCTCCGTTTCGGGCTAATGCCCTTAGCTGCTTGTCTGTCAGGTTCCTGTCGTGCTCACATAACGCGCGGGCGGAAGAGTGAGAGCAGATAACCGGAACTGTAGATAATTCCATTACATCCTAGAATGTTTTCTCCGATGCATGTGATAGGTCTACCATAATCCCTAACCGGTTCATCTCTTTCACCACTTTCCGGCCGAAAGGACTTAATCCGTTCCATTCATTTTTGGTACGGGTGGAGGTATCGCATATATCATTATCATAGGAATGGCATAACGTGATATAGGTCACCCCCATCTCTTTATATTTAGCGATGTTGGTGATATCTTTTCCTAAACCATATCCATTCTCTATTCCTACAAAGATAGCTTTTTTTCCTTGTTGTTTCAGGTGTCGCAGCTCTTCCGCTGTGGTAGCGATCCCGCAAAGTCCGGGATGTGCGGCTGCCTGTTGGTAAATTCCTTCGATCAGGGAGGTGACTTTTTCCACAGCCTGCTGTAAGGAGGCCTCATCCCGCTCTTTTTGTCCGATAAAAGCAGCCAGATAAACGGCGTCTATTTTACCTTCTTCCATTTTCGGAAGATTTACCTGATTTTTCCTGCGTGCACCAAAACTGAATCCCGGGCGGTTAAACCACAGAGGCGTATCCGTATGGGAATCTAATGAAACGATCCGGTTATGCATCTCTTTGGCCTGGCGGAATATAGCTGCCTTATTAATCAGGAAACGGAATAGTTGTTGTATCGTTGTATCACCGGCCATCCCTTTCGGATGCCATTGTACCCCCAGAATAGGACGGTTAGGCCATGCTTCAATGGCTTCTATTACACTGTCTGAGGCAAAGGCCACAGCGCGGAAACTGGGAGCGATCTCTTTCACTGCCTGATGGTGGAAAGAATTTACACGGGTCGAAGTAGTTTGAAGAATATCAGCTAATTGTGAATCGTGTAGTATGGCAACTGCATGTGAACCATGTTCTCTGGGAGCTTGCTGCACATGCTGGATATAACCGGGCGACCGCTGGGCTGGAATATTCTGGTAAAGCGTGCCTCCGAAAGCAACGTTGATTAACTGTTCACCCCGGCAAATACCCAGGATCGGAATATTCCGGTCGGCAGCCAGTTTGATCAGCTTTAGTTCAAGCGTGTCTCTTGCCGGATCTATACTTTGTAATTGTTGCAAAGGCTCTTCCCCATACCAGTGAGGGTCTACATCAGTTCCTCCGGTTAAAACTAATCCGTCCAGTTGGCTAACGATCTGTCGTAATATTCCCCCGTCTGTAATGACAGGTATTATAACCGGTGCACCACCTGCTTTACGTACCGCTTCCAGATAAGTTGGCGATACCCGTGAGCCACCATCCGTATGACTGGAAGACAACCCGATCAGCGGAGCCTGCTTTTTATCCATATTTATCTCGCAGGAGTCCAGGAATGTATAAAAAGTTGTGAGATGGCTGTTCGCCGGCTGCTGGGCTTTTCCTGTCAGCTGAAGGATCAGGAAAAGGGTAAGAAATGCTATGTTTTTCATAATGTAGTAGTTAGTATTCACTTGCCTGTACGGATCTCATCACCCGCAGGAGGTTACCTCCCCATATCTTTTCTATATCGTCTTTGGCATATCCTTCTTCTAATAAACGCATGGTAATATTAATAAGTTCATTGGTCGCACTACAGCCAATCAGTTCGCCGTCACCATCAAAATCGGAACCGATTCCCACATGCGAAGTACCCACCAGGCTGACGATATGATTGATATGCCGGATCGCATCGGAGAGAGAAGCTTTTTCTTCTTCCGGATTGATAAACCCTTTGTATAAACATACCTGTACCACACCATCTTTGGCCGCCAGTGCTTTGATCTGTTCATCTGTTAAGTTTCGTGGATGATCGCATAAAGCACGTGCGGAGGAATGGGAGGCGATGACCGGCTTCCGGCTGTATTGCAGTACATCATAAAAGGTATCTTCGGAAGCATGTGAAAGGTCGATCATGATTCCCTGCCGGTTCATTTCGGCAATCACCTCTTTACCGAACGGACTTAATCCGCCCCATTCCCGGTTACCCCGTGCCGAGTCGCATAAGTCATTATCTCCGTTATGGCATAACGTGATATAGCTAACTCCTGCCTCTTTAAATTTACTGATGTTGTTAATATCTTTTCCTATGGCATATCCATTTTCGATACCCAAGAGAACTGCTTTCCTGCCTTGCTCTTTTAAGCGAAGCACCTCGGTGGGTGTATAGGCTATCCCCATCCGGTCAGGATATAGTGTTTCCTGACGCTTTACCTCCTGTAACCTTTCAGTTGCATACGTTGTAGCTGCCACCAGTGAGTCGTCGTCTCTGGCTCCCTGAGGAATATAAGCAACCATGAATACTGCATCTATATGTCCCTCTTCCATATAAGGAAGATTTACTTTACCTCCCTGTTTGATACCCAGGTCAAAATTTCCGGGAAAGATCATGGGAGTATCCGTATGGGAATCTATCGTAAGTATGGAAGAATGGATCGCTCTAGTCTGTTTGAATAGGTGGGCTTGCCGGATGTGGTATTTGAAAAGCTTTGACATGGTTGGATCACCATTGGCAGCCATTGTTTCCGGATGCCACTGAATACCCCATACCGGTTTTTCCGGATGTTCAAAACCTTCGTTTATACCATCAGGCGCCAGTGCTGTTTCCCGAAAGCCGGGTGCCACCTCTTTGACTGCCTGGTGATGAATAGAGTTTACTACTATTTTACTTTCTCCTTCAAGCAACGCATGGAGTGTAGTATCCGGGGTAAGTATGACAGAATGCGAAGGGAATTCGCGGGGCTGTTGCTGGCTATGTTTGATCAATGGTTCCTCCGCCTGTGTCCGGATATCCTGGTACATGCTACCGCCGAAAGCGATATTCATTAACTGGTGTCCGCGGCAGATGCCCATCATAGGAATTTGCCTGTTACCTGCCAGCCGGAGCAAAATAAGATCATATTCATCCCTGAACGTATCTATATCCTGTAGGCCGGGGATAGGCTCTTCATGCAAAAAAAGCGGATTGATGTCGCCACCTCCGCTTAATATAATTCCGTCTAATGTATTAACAAGTGCAGTAAGTGCGGGAATATCGGTTATAACCGGTAGTAACACCGGTGCACCACCAGCACTTACTACTGCCTGCACATACGGATCGGCAATACAGGACAGTCCGTCTTTCCGGTTCGCAGAAATCCCTATTAAGGGAGGCTGGTTGTTTTCCCTGCCGGGAATGAAACTATCAACCTCCCTGAATAATTTTTCCAGATCTGGTATACGGACTGGTGTATTCATATGTTGTGTTATGCGTCGATATTCGCGTACGTTGCGTTCTCTTCGATAAATTCACGACGGGGAGCCACCTCTTCACCCATTAGCATCGCAAAGATTTGATCTGCTTTGAGTGCGCTATCGATTGTGATTTGTTTCAGTGTACGGTTCTCCGGATTCATCGTTGTATCCCACAACTGATGGTCGTTCATCTCTCCCAAACCTTTATAGCGTTGGGTATGAACCTGGTTTTCATTACCACCTGCATACTTGTCGATAAAAGCCTGTCGCTGTTGTTCGGTCCAGCAATATTCTTCGACTTTACTTTTTTTACATAAATAAAGCGGTGGAGTTGCCAGATAAACATATCCGTTTTCTATCAGTGCACGCATCCTGCGGAAAAAGAATGTTAGGATCAGTGTGGCAATGTGACTACCGTCCACATCGGCATCGGTCATGATAATCACCTTGTGATACCGCAGCTTGGAAAGGTTCAGCGCTTTAGGATCTTCTTCCATACCTATGGTCACTCCCATGGCCCGGAAAATATTCTGTATCTCTTCACTTTCGAAGATTTTATGATCCATTGCCTTTTCCACATTCAGGATTTTACCGCGTAACGGCAGGATCGCCTGGAACGTACGGTCGCGTCCTTGTTTGGCTGTACCACCCGCCGAATCCCCTTCGACAAGGAATAATTCGCATTCGGCAGCATCTTTGGATGAACAGTCGGCCAGTTTACCGGGCAGCCCTCCGCCTGTCATAGGCGATTTACGTTGTACCAGTTCCCGGGCCTTACGGGCCGCCTGGCGGGCCTGTGCAGCCAGGATCACTTTGTCAACAATAATTTTAGCCTCTTTCGGATGTTCTTCCAGATAATATCCTAATGCTTCACCTACTGCCTGGTCTACGGCACCGGTTACCTCACTATTTCCTAATTTGGTTTTCGTCTGCCCTTCAAACTGAGGCTCGGCTACTTTGATCGAGATCACAGCCGTCAAACCTTCCCGGAAGTCATCGCCCTGGATTTCCACCTTGGCTTTCTCCAGTAGCTTGGAATCTTCCGCATATTTTTTCAGGGTACGGGTCAGCCCGCGACGGAAACCTGCCAGGTGCGTACCCCCTTCAATGGTGTTGATATCGTTTACGTAAGAGAATACACTCTCGTTGAAAGAGGTGTTATAGATCAGGGCCACCTCTACAGGTATACCCTGTTTCTCTGTTACGATATGGATCACATCCGGGATCAGTTGTTCTTTCGAACGGTCTACATAGCGGACAAACTCTTTCAAACCTTCTTCCGAATGGAATATTTCCGATTTGAAAGTGCCATCTTCGCGAACTACGCGTTTATCGGTTAACCGCAAGGTAACCCCGGCATTCAGGAAGGCCAATTCACGCAGGCGGGTAGCCAGTATATCATATTTATATTCGGAAACAGTAAATATGCTGGTGTCGGGCTTAAATGAGATGGTGGTACCGGTTGTATCACTGGTACCGGTTACTTTTATTTCATTCAATGCCTTTCCGCAGGAGAATTCCTGGGTATAGACCTTACCATTCCGGCGGACTTCTGCTTTCAGGTGGGTAGAAAGTGCGTTCACACAGGAAACCCCTACACCGTGCAGACCTCCGGATACTTTATAAGATCCTTTGTCGAATTTACCACCGGCATGCAATACAGTTAAAACAACTTCCAGGGCAGATTTACCTTCTTTCTTATGGTAGTCTATCGGAATACCGCGTCCGTCGTCAGTAACGGTAATGAAATTGTCTTCATTGATCACTACATCAATGTTTGTACAGAAACCGGCTAATGCTTCGTCGATAGAGTTGTCAACAACTTCGTACACTAAGTGGTGGAGGCCTTTTTCACTGATATCGCCAATATACATGGCAGGTCTTTTACGTACTGCCTCTAACCCTTCAAGTATCTGAATACTGTCTGCTGAATATTCGGGAGACGTATTCTTCAATTCTTCACTCATGAGCTAAATATCGTTTTATTCAATAAATTTCATAACTATAAAAAAGCTAATAAATATAGTGAAAATAATTGAGTTAGGACGAAATATGTATGTGAAAATAGTGAAAGGAGAGGGAGGAAAAAGTGGGTAAAAACTAAAAAAAGACTAAACAATTCCTTGTTCAGTCTTTGAGGTAGCCCATAGGGGAATCGAACCCCTCTTTCAAGAATGAAAATCTTGCGTCCTAACCGATAGACGAATGGGCCATTAGGCTTAAAAAGCCGGCTTAGACCGGCTTCATACTTATAAAGTATATACCTTGGTTTCTTAAGCTAACGCGTTAACGTGTTTCGCTAATTTGGATTTCAGATTGCCTGCTTTATTCTTGTGAATAACGTTTTTCTTGGCAAGTCTATCCAACATAGAGCATACTTTTGGATATAAAGCCTGTGCTGCTTCTTTATCCTCAGTTGAACGCAGAACTTTCATTGCATTTCTTGCAGTTTTAGCATAATATCTATTGTGCAAGCGTCTTGCTTTGGTTTGTCTGATCCTTTTAATTGATGACTTGTGATTTGCCATTTTTAGCTGTCCTCTTAATTTTTTAATTTATTTATCGTAGCCCATAGGGGAATCGAACCCCTCTTTCAAGAATGAAAATCTTGCGTCCTAACCGATAGACGAATGGGCCGTCACTCAAAATCCTCATTCCCAGTAAACTGAAATACAGATTTCTCGTTTGCGAGTGCAAAGATAGATTATCTGCAACAATTACCAAAACATTTTGTTGGAAATTAATACTTGTTGTGGTTTTAACTTCTATTTAGAACTTATATCCTGTAGATGGAGCTCCAGGGCTTTTACGGAAATATTTATTTCCCAGATACATACACATAAGGAGGCTGCCAGCAGTATCAAAGCAATGCCGAAAAACCATATGGCCGGGATGTACCATAATATATATACGAAGAACATCGATATTACGCAAAATAAAAGGCTGCTTATTCCCAATATCTGCATGGCCCGGGTAAGGTAAAGTCTTTTCCGCAGGTTATCTATTTGTGCCAGGTTGCGGGGATCGGGCTCTTTCATATGTTTTTCTTTTAGCGTACGCACTACACTGGCATACGACAGAAACCGGTTGGTATAGGCAAGCATGATCAGAGAGATTGCCGAGAATAGCAGGGAGGGAGTTGTAAGTGATAACTCAAACATATGCGAATAACTTTTTATAATAACAATTAACTATGTAGCATAGTTGTCTCTTTTTATCTTTGTAAAGATAAAGATAAATTTCAAATGCTGCATAAAACAAGAGGGATCGTCCTTCATTCAATTGCTTACAACGACAAATCTTCTATTGTATATATGTACACGGAAGGATTTGGGCGTGTTTCTTATCTGGTAGCCCGTGCCAGGGGAAAAAAGACCGCTGTTTCCAAAGCTTTGTTTATGCCTCTTTCCGTATTAGACCTGGAGGTGGAACATTTGTATAAACGGGATTTGCAACGTATTAAAGAGGCCAAGCCCTGTTATCCGCAGGTAGCTCTTTCCTGTGAACCGGTAAAGAATGTATTGGCTCTTTTTATTGCGGAAGTGCTCTACCGGGTCGTGAAGGAGACGGAACCTGACCCGAAATTATTTACTTTCCTGGATGATTCTATCCGTATGCTGGAATATACGGAACATGGAATTGCCAATTACCACCTGGTATTTTTATTGCAGCTACTCTATTATCTGGGGATCTATCCCAATGCAGACTCTTACCGGGAGGGTGCTTTTTTTGATTTGCAGAATGGGGTTTTTATCGATCATGTTCCTATGCACCGGCATTATTTGCAGCAGGGAGAAAGCCTGGTGTTCGCCCGCCTGTTAAAAATAAGTTTTGAAAATATGGGAGTCTTTTCTTTTTCCCGGCAGGACCGGGTCGATATTATTCATCGTATTATTGAGTATTACAGGCTTCACCTACCGGATTTTTCTGAGATAAAATCGCTGGCGGTTATACAATCTCTGTTTGATTAAAATGATTATCCGCATAATGTCCTATTATAAATTCTGGATTTGAAGTCGGA
>JAJPZJ010000184.1 GCA_021204405.1 Tannerellaceae bacterium
TCAATAAATCAACGGACATTATGCGGATAATCATATAAAAAAATAAAGAAAACAAAAAGCAGGACAATATATAACCGTTAGAAAAACCATCTACTCAATAATTACATAGCACCTGGTTGTATAATAATTTATTAATAACAAATCAATTTACAAAGACCTATGAATTTTCGTAACCTAGTATGCTGCCTGGCTTCCGGGCTCTTCTTTTTCTTATCCTGTAGTAAAGAACTGGATGAAGCGATAGCGCCACCGGAAAAAGAGGCGAAAGAAACCCATGTGGATACTTTCCTCAACCTGGAACTATATACCCGGGCTTCCGAATCGAACCTGTACTTACCCGGTGAAAATACCATCCGGGGTACAGGAATCCATATTTTCAATGAAGATGGCAGCCGTGACTCCATTACACCCTATATTTTATAGAGAAAGAGACAACGCTGTTTACCGTAGGAGTTACTCCCGGGCGAAAAACGGTAATCGTAACGTTCAATGCCGATTCGGACTGGATGCTGTCGTACAACATAAATACATGGGAAGATATGATATTCAGGAAAGATATCCCGAATCCACTGGGGTCGGCAGCCGTTGCCCAAAGCATCTCGGATGCCTGGCTGGGGTTGCCCATGAACGGCAAAGGTTCCGGATATGTAAAAGCCGGCGAAACAACAATCATACCTATAGACGGGCTACGTTTAATAAGCCGTATCAATTCACCTACTACCCACGGTACCCTGGTTGCCCTGTCTGCCGGTGAAAAGGAAAGGCTGGAACAAGAGACAGGTACCTCTTTCGGAGACAAGCTGGCTTTCCGGCTGGATGGCCATATTATGATTAACGGCGCAAGAAGTTATAAGTTTTTTCCGAAATATGGCGTAGAGAATGAATATGATAGATGGAACATCAGTAGCTGGATGGAAACACAGGCATACCATAAAACGGTATATAAAGACGGACAATTGGTTTTGGCCTATGGAGGTAACCGGTTCCTTCCCAATGACACGGCGATCTATGTGTATGAAAACACCCCCCCAGGATAGAAAACTACAATAACAACGGAGCGCCTATATTCGAGCGGGATGCGGTGTATGCCTTCCTGTTGAAGGGCACACTGACCGACGAGCAGGGTACAGCCGCCACCCGCTACTGGCGGTTAAACATAGCGCAGAACAGTGTACTCAACGGCCATCCGGTAGCCACCCACCAGATACTCCGGAATGCGATTTACAGTACCAATATCCGGACAGTACTGACCAGCGGTTATAACACACCCGAGGAGGCGGAAATAATGATGCGGTAATAGAAACAGTGGGTACTGTTATCGATTGGAATAAAGAGGAGATGATTACGGATATGTAACCGCCCTGGCAGGATTCAAAAAGGAATATAGCCACCAGAGAGGCCACCATACATAAAAATCCCGAAGGCGGGGACCGCAAAGTAACCGGCTGTTTCAAATATAAAGAAGTGATTTAGGTCTGTTCTTTTGCGGTCCCCGCCTGCGCGGGGAACCAAGTTCGGATGGGAGGTTACAAAAATCCGTTTACAGGGTTCATTTAACGGAGGTCACACAAACAACGTATGTTCCGCCAATATCTTGGCTCCGATAGCGATCAGGATTACACCTCCGATCAGGTCAAGCCTGAGGTCAACCTTATTACCTACCTGGCTGCCGAAATACACACCGAAAGCAGAGAAAAGGAAGGTTACCACTCCGATGGTGGAGGCGTGCAATAAGATGGTTGTGTTGAGGATGGCCAGCGAAACCCCGATTGCCAGGGTATCGATACTGGTGGCTATAGCCAGGCCACAGAGGGTTTTATTACAGAGCAGATCCTGCTCGCACTCCTCTTTGTTATTGAGAGTGCTGTCGTAAATCATTTTACTTCCGAGGTATAACAGGAGGCCGAATGCGATCCAGTGGTCGTAAGAGGTGATGTATTTCTCGAAAGTCATACCGGCGGCATACCCTATTATAGTCATACCGGCCTGGAACACTCCCATCACGGTTCCTACTTTCATTATATTGGTAAAGGTGCAGTTACGGATTATGGCGCCTCCGGTAACCGATACGGCCAGACTATCCATCGATAGTCCGACAGCTAGTAGTATAATCTCTATAAATGACATAATTAAAATGATTCGAACCTCACAATGCCGGCTATTTCCTTACGCTTTTTAGGCGTACGTTCCAACAAACCGGCTTCGGCCGGATAGCCCATCGGGATAATAGCGACCGGCTCTACGTGTTCCGGCAGGTTAAAAGAACGGCTACACAACTCCCTGTCGAAGTTACATACCCAGCAGGTGCCCAGTCCCTGTTCGGTGGCGGCCAGGCAGATATGTTCGGTTGTAATAGCTACATCGATATCGGTATAGTCTTTACCATCTTTGCGTTTCCATCCCTGCCGGTGGTCGCCACACACGATAATGTACATGGGGGCGGAACGGAACCATTCGCGCGGATAACACGCAATCAGTTGCTGGCGACGACTCTCTTCTCGTACCACAATGAAATACCAGGGCTGGTAGTTAACAGCCGAAGGAGCCAGCCGGGCCGCTTCGAGCACATAATTCAGTTTCTCTTCTTCTACTGCTGCCGGCGCAAACTGCCGGATCGAACAGCGTTTATTGGTTAGTTCGAGAAAATTCATATTTCTAATTCGATTTTATATTTATTCCTGCCAGAAGCATTCCGGGTAATCAGTTCGCCTATAAAACCGGCCAGGAACAACTGTGTACCCAATATCATAGCCGTAAGCGAAATATAGAAATAGGGCGAGCTGGTTACCAAGGGCAGTAGCTGTCCACCGGAGAACATAGAAGCTAATTTAGCAGTAAGCAATACCACCAGGGCAACCAGACCGATAAAGAACATGGTGCTTCCGAGCAACCCAAAGAAGTGCATGGGTTTTTCCCCAAATTTAGAAGTAAACCATAGGGTAATCAGGTCGAGGTAACCATTTGCAAAGCGGCTAAGGCCAAACTTGGTCTCACCATATTTCCGGGCCTGGTGTTGTACCACCTTCTCCCCTATTTTATTGAACCCGGCTATCTTAGCCAGGTAAGGGATGTAGCGGTGCATATCATTGTAAACCTCGATATTCTTGACTACAATATTTTTATAGGCCTTCAACCCGCAGTTGAAATCGTGCAGGTAGATGCCTGAAAATTTACGTGCTGTGGCGTTGAACAGTTTGGTGGGGATAGTTTTCGAAAGCGGGTCGTAACGTTTCTTTTTCCAGCCCGATACCAGGTCGTATCCCTCTTCAGTTACCATACGGTACAGTTCGGGAATTTCGTCGGGACTGTCCTGCAGGTCGGCATCCAGGGTAATAATTACATCTCCCTGGGCACGTTCGAAACCACAATGCAGGCCGGGGGATTTCCCGTAATTCCTGCGGAAGCGCACAGCGCGCACTTCGGGCGAAGCTGCCTGCAACTGTTCGATCACCTGCCAGGATGAATCGGTACTTCCGTCGTCGATAAAGATCACTTCGTAGCTGAAGTTATTCTCTCTCATCACCTTTTGTATCCAGGTGTATAATTCGGGAAGCGACTCGGCTTCATTGAATAAAGGAATGACTACTGATATATCCATTATGTCATAATTACTGTTTATCATCATTACCGGCCGGATAGATCATACCGGTCTGGTTATTCCGGCACAGGATAGCTGCTACCGGGATAGAGAAAAGGATGCCATACATCGTATTATTAAAGATACCCTGTACAGCCACGCGGATAGGAGTAAGCGGGCCTGAACTTTCAACTGCCTCCTGCAACTTTTCTTCCAGGTCTGAACCCTGCAACATTTCCATGGCCTGATTAATGGAGGTAGTAATCAGGTCGGGCGGTGCAATATAGCTATAAAAGATATAGTACATCACTGCCATAATAAGTGCGGCAAAGAAATAGAGCAGGATACCAAACTGCCAAGCATGAAAAAAGCTGATCTGTCCACCGATATCGTATTTATATTTTCTGGTCAGGAGATAGGCTATAAAGGGTACGGCAATCGTAAAGCCCCAATAGATAAAGATAAGTGAGGGCATCGTGAGCCCAAACATAAAGAAGATGTATTTGAATACCCAGAAGAGGCCGAATGCCAGTCCGTAATGCATGGCGCTTTTCATAAGTAGTCCTCTGTTTTCTGCCATTATCTACACCGTTTTTTTGAATTTACAGCAAAAGTAATGTTTTTGGCCGAATGTACAAAAACATTACTTTTGCTGAGCCTCTTGTCGGATTCGAACCAACGACTCCGAGATTACAAATCACGTGCTCTGGCCAACTGAGCTAAAGAGGCAGGTGGGTAAGCTTACTACATCGCGCCGCTACAACCAAGTACCCTTGCTGCGGTCAAGCCCTGGGGGATTCCGAGGGAGCATGCCGTGTAGGACTTACCCGGGTGCAAAGGTAGATATTTTTTTATAACCTCCAAACGCAGCAACTGTATTCAAGCGCGTTTTATTCTAAAATACTGGTGTTCTTTGAGTTTTAATTATGTTAAAAATTGTGTACCACCTGCTTGCCCTGAACCGGCAGCTTAAAACATGCGCTGTTCTTAAAAACCTTACAAAACTTGCCACAGATAGAATAGGGAGATAAAAAATAATCTTGTACATTTGTGTCCTAATCTATTCAAATTAATTAAACAT
This sequence comes from Tannerellaceae bacterium, assembly GCA_021204405.1. Lineage (GTDB taxonomy): Bacteria > Bacteroidota > Bacteroidia > Bacteroidales > Tannerellaceae > JAJPZJ01. The sequence goes on from JAJPZJ010000184.1 coordinate 4,659, forward strand.
TACCATGGGTGGTTTTTTCGGAACTATTTCTAACTCGGCTTGTAATACCGATCTTTTTTACGGCACTGACTACAATTCACATTTAGGTACCCGCAGGGGTGGGATGGCAACATTACATGAAGGGGTGTTCAAACGTTCTATCCACAACCTGGAAAACTCTTATTTCCGTACGCGCTTTGAGGCCGACCTGGATAAATTTGAGGGGAATTCGGGTATCGGGATCATCAGTGATACCGATCCGCAGCCAATCTTTATTAATTCGCATCTGGGTAAATTTGCCATTGTAACAGTAGCCAAGGTGAATAACCTGGACGAACTGGAGCGGGAACTGCTACAGAAAGGATGCCATTTTACTGAATTGAGTTCGGGAAAAACAAACCAGACAGAGTTAATCGCTTTACTGATTTCGCAGGGAAAAGATTTTGTCGAAGGTATTGAACTGGTATATGAAAAGATCAAAGGTTCGTGCTCGATGCTGATCCTGACGGAAAAGGGTATTATTGCCGCCCGTGATAAGATGGGGCATACGCCTGTAATCATCGGCCGGAAAGAGGAAGCCTATGCCGCGACCAGCGAGCCTTGTAGCTTTCCCAACCTGGGGTATGAGGTGGAATGCAACCTGGGTCCGGGCGAAATCGTTCTGCTCACCAGCGAAAAGATTACCCAACTGCGTAAACCCAATAACAAGATGCAGGTATGTTCATTCCTGTGGGTATATTATGGCTATCCCGTTTCCGATTACGAAGGAGTAAATGTAGATGCTTCGCGGTATGCCAGCGGCCATACAATGGCTAAGAAGGATACGGTAGAGGCCGATTTCGTATCGGGTATTCCTGATTCGGGTATTGGTATGGCATTGGGCTATGCCGAAGGGAAAGGAATCCCCTACCGCCGGGCTATTGTTAAATATACACCAACCTGGCCCCGTAGCTTTACGCCTGCCAACCAGAGTGTACGTTCGCTGGTAGCTAAAATGAAACTCATTCCCAACCGCGAGTTGTTACGCAACAAGCGAGTGATCTTTTGTGATGACTCGATTGTACGGGGTACCCAGTTGCGCGATAATGTAAATATATTGTACGGATATGGGGCGAAAGAGGTGCATATGCGTATCGGATGTCCTCCTATCCTGCATTCATGTCCGTTTATCGGTTTCTCGGCCTCGCAGTCGGCACTCGAACTTATTGCCCGCCGTGTTGTTAAAGAGTTAGAGGGCGACGATACCAAAAACCTGGAAAAATATTCGGCAACCGGTTCGGATGAGTATAATACACTGGTAGATTGTATCCGGAAAAAGTTGAATATTACCACCCTGCGTTTCAACACAGTAGAAGATCTGGTAGGTTCGATAGGTTTACCGAAAGAGTGTGTTTGTACCCACTGTTATGATGGTAGCAGTTCTTTCTAAACCAAACCGGAATAACATACATATATAATAATATGAACCTGATAGATAGATTCCTGAAATATGTAACGTTCGACACACAGTCTGACGAAAACAGCCAGGTTACTCCCAGTTCACCGGGACAACGGGTGTTTGCCCTTGCCTTGAAAGAGGAGCTGGAAAAGATGGGACTGGAAGAAATTACACTGGATGATAATTGCTACCTGATGGCAACCCTGCCGGCCAATACCACTAAAAAGGTGCCGGCAATCGGGTTTATTGCCCATATGGATACCAGTCCCGATCTGTCGGGCAAGGATGTAAAACCGGCTGTAGTTCGTTATGAGGGGGGTGACCTGGTACTGAACCAGGCGGAAGGAGTGATCCTCTCTTCCATTATGTTCCCGGAACTGTCCGGTTACACCGGGCAGAAGCTGATCGTAACAGATGGTACCACCCTGTTGGGTGCGGATGATAAGGCAGGAGTTGCCGCTATCATCTCGGCAGTGGAGTATCTGCAGGCACATCCGGAAATTAAGCATGGTAAGATCAGGATCGCGTTTACTCCCGACGAAGAGATTGGCCGGGGTGTCGATCATTTCGATGTAGCGCAGTTTGACTGTGCATGGGGATATACCGTTGATGGCGGACAACTGGGAGAACTGGAATATGAGAACTTTAATGCAGCCGCAGCAAAGATTACTTTCAAAGGACTGAATGTACACCCGGGCACGGCTAAAGATAAAATGGTGAATGCGTCGGTACTGGCGATGGATCTTGCTTCGCAATTGCCGACCCTGCTACGTCCGGAGCATACCGAAGGGTATGAGGGATTTTTCCATCTTACACATATGAGTGGAAGTGTGGAAGAAGCTACCTTATCTTATATTATCCGCGACCATTCCCGCGAACTATTTGACCAGAAAAAGGAATTAATCAGGTCGCTGGTAGCCTGTTCCAATAAGCAGTATCCGGGAAGTACTACCCTGGAGATGAACGACCAGTATTATAACATGCGCGAGCAAATAGAGATACGCCCACATATTATCGAACTGGCGGCGGAAGCGATGGAGGCCGTAGGGGTAACCCCGCTCATCAAGCCTATCCGCGGAGGAACCGACGGGGCGCATCTTTCTTTTATGGGACTGCCCTGCCCTAACATTTTTACGGGTGGGCATAACTTCCACGGGCGGTATGAGTTCCTGCCGGTTCAGTCGCTGGAGAAATCGATGCAAACCCTTATCAAAATCGCCGAATTATTAGCAGCTAAATCTTAAATATACCCATATCATGAAAACAACACCCTTTACAGATGTACACATTGCTCTTGGTGCCAAAATGCACGAGTTTGCAGGCTACCATATGCCCATTGAATATACCGGGATTATCGATGAACATTTTACTGTTTGTAACAGTGTAGGCGTATTTGATGTATCCCATATGGGCGAGTTCTGGGTAAAAGGCCCGAATGCGCTTGCTTTTATCCAACAAGTCACCTCTAACGATGCTTCTGTCTTACCTGTCGGCAAAGCGCAATATACCTGTTTCCCGAATGAAACGGGAGGGATTGTAGATGATCTGCTAGTATATCATTACGAGCCTGAAAAGTATTTGCTGGTAGTGAATGCCAGCAATATTGACAAAGACTGGGACTGGTGTGTGAGCCATAATACGGTAGGTGCCGAACTGGAAAATTCATCCGACCGCACCGCACAACTGGCGATCCAGGGGCCTAAAGCTACTGAGGTATTACAACGCCTTACATCAGTAGATTTGTTGGCTATTCCTTATTATTCATTTGTAACAGGTAAGTTTGCAGGTTGTCCGGATGTAATTATCTCGAATACAGGTTATACGGGGGCCGGTGGTTTTGAATTATATTTCTACCCGGAAGATGCCATGACCATCTGGAATGCTATTTTCGAAGCGGGTAAACCGGAAGGCATTAAACCGATCGGGTTGGGTGCACGCGATACACTCCGGCTGGAAATGGGTTTCTGCCTGTATGGAAATGATCTGGATGATACCACCTCGCCTATCGAAGCCGGACTGGATTGGATCACTAAATTTACAGGAGGGAAGAACTTTACTAACCGGGCAACTTTGGAACGCCAGAAACAGGAAGGGGTTGAACGGAAACTTTGTGCGTTCGAACTACTGGATAAGGGTATTCCACGTTATGGGTATGATATCGTAAATGAGGCTGGAGAAAAGATTGGTGTGGTTACTTCGGGTACGATGTCGCCTACACAGAAAAAGGGAATCGGTCTGGGGTATGTAAAAACACCTTATGCCAAAATAGGCACCGAAATTTATATCCAAGTACGAAACCGCAACTTGAAAGCTCAGGTAGTTAAACCACCTTTCAGGAAATAAAGCATTTCATAAATTTCCTCCCTGCAACCTCCCGTTCCCCGCGCAGGCGGGGAACGCATTCAAACTATCCTTTTCAAATACAAAAAGATGATTAGGGACTGGTCTGGTGCGATTCCCACCTGCGCGGGAAACTAAGTCTTTTTATTATTTATTTTGGTTATTCTCAATTAATTATTACGTTTGTAGGTATTGATTTCCTATACTTACATTAATCTGGTTAACCGCTATGAGATATACCACCCATACTACCCGCATAGAAGCACTTGATATTTTCCGGGCACTTACCATGTTCCTGATGTTATTTGTAAACGATATACCCGGACTGAAAAACATTCCTCACTGGTTGTTACATGCTAAATTTGATGAAGATATGCTCGGGTTTTCCGATGTGATTTTCCCGGCTTTCCTGTTTGCGATGGGAATGGCTGTACCTTTTGCCATCCTGAACCGGGAGAAGAAAGGGAAATCCACATTTGAAATAATGAGGCATATCCTTGTCCGTACGATTGCCCTGCTGGTTATGGGGTATATACGGTAAACCGGGATACATTCGACGGAGGAGCAGCCGGGTTACCATTTGCCTGGTTTTCGATCTTGATGGTAATTGCTTTTTTCCTGATCTGGAATGTGTATCCTTCGACTTCCGGTAAAGGAAGGTATCTGATACGGGGTTGCCAGTTACTTGGGGTGGGTATACTGGGGTATCTGTTTTACATCTATAAAGGTACAGGCGGTAGTAGTTTCTCACCGCAATGGTGGGGCATACTCGGACTGATCGGCTGGGTATATCTAGCTACTTCGGTATTATTCCTGGTATTCCGGCAGCTATTTGTCTTACAGCTATTGGCCTTCGTGCTGATCTGCGGATATGGTGTAGGTTCATTCATGGGGATTGTACCGGACTGGAAGTTTATCAGTTACCTACCTGCCCAGGCAGCGTTGTATGGATTTGGTTCGGCAGGACTAGTAGCAGGTTTACTGCTGAAGCAGGGAGCCAGGAAACATTTCAGGTCTTATACTATTATAATGCTTGTACTGGGTATTGCCTCCCTGGTTGCCGGTATTGTTTCCCACTCTTATTGGATCATATCTAAAATACAGGGGACACCTACGTGGCTCTTTTATTGTTGTGCAATCTTCTTCCCCCTGTTTATACTTGTATACTGGATTACGGATATAAAAGGCCAAAGCCGTTGGTTCCTACCTATTAAGCCGGCTGGTACGGTAACACTAACCTGTTATATTATTCCGTATGCATGGTATAGTGTGGAATCGCTGTTACATATTTCCTATCCGGCAGCCTGGTTATCAGGAGTACCGGGGTTAATTAAATCAATGGTTTTTTTTCTTTATTGGTGATCTGGTTAGTCGGCTTACTGAAGTTAACAGGGATACGATTGAAGATTTAATAATACACTAAAAAACTAGCTTTTTTAGTTTAAGTGGATATGTTATCAATCGTGGCCGGAAGATTTTCTTTCAGGCTGTAGGCTTAGTATATCCTAGCCCCCGGCAATGCCGCAGGTTGTTAAATTCTTCCCCTTTAGTCCTGCAAGGACGGCATATCCTAGCCCAGGGCTGATGCCCAGGGTAGTTAGAAATATAATGTTGTGGGAGTGCTGTAAGTACGACATACTGGGAATTTGATCTTAGGTATGTATATTTTTATGCCGTGCCTACAGCACTCAAAAAAGACTCATATCAACCACCCGGCACTGCGTATCGGGCTAGAATATGTTGTCCTTGCAGGACTTAAGGTTCAGAATCATTTGATTAAAATCTTCTGACCACGATTGATCCGGAAATCTCCTTCGGCAAAAAATTGAGCAAGTGTCTTTGGTTGGGTATTTACGGCCGTATAAACTCCGAGGTAACCTTTTCCTGTGTAAACAGCATAGCCGTATTAACCAGTGCCAGGCGAGAATACGCTTGCGGAAAATTACCCAACAACCGCTTAGTTTCAAAATCCAGGTCTTCGCTGAACAGGTTGACATGGTTGGAATAAGAGAGGAGCGTATCAAACATTTTTTGTGCCTCTTCTTTCTGGCCAATCATATACAAAGCCCGTACCATCCAGAAGGTACAGATGGTAAAGGCAGAGGTGGGTACACCGAAATCATCCGGAGTTTTATACCGGTACATTAGCCCGTTATGCATCAATTCTTCGTGGATACGCTTCACGATCTTGATAAACTTTTCATCTTCTCCCTCTATAAAACCATAATATTCCATCAGTAATAAGGAGGCATCTATCTCGTTACTGCCATAATACTGCACAAAGCTCTGTATTTCTTCGTTCCATCCATTTTTTAATATATCCTCTTTGATACTATCAGCCTCTTTTTTCCATTGCTTCTCATACTCCCGGCATTTCAGGAAGGAGGCAATTTTGATAGCCCGGTCGAGTGCCACCCAGCTCATTACTTTAGAGAATACATAATGGCGTGAAATGTACGGAACTCCCAGATACTTTGATCCGTATTGCGCCATTGTTCGATCACGGTTTTGATCACATTCTTTACAATCTCCCAGGTCTCTTCCACTTCATCCAGTGTGCCCGGAAAATGGATATAATAGCGGTAAATAACATCCATCAGATAGCCTAATGAATCATGCTGTTTCTGGTCGTAGGCGGCATTCCCGATCCGGACAGGGCGCGAGTTCTCATAGCCGGCCAGATTGGGTAGTATCTCTTCAGTAAGTCTCCGCTCCCCGTTGATACCATATAAGATCTGGAAGGAATCAAATTTGTAATGTAATATTCGTTTTACAAAATCAATATAGCGTTTGGCAGCCGAGCGATGCTCCTGCCTGATAAGCGTCTCGATAGCCATAGAGGCATCCCTTATCCAACAGAAGCGATAATCCCAATTGCGGGTTTCGCCAATTGTTTCGGGCAGGCTGGTAGTTAAGGCAGCCAGTACGGCCCCTGTATCCTGGAACGACATTAACTTTAATATCAACAAGCTCCGGTTGATCACCTCGTTGTAGGCTTTGGACTTTTTGGTACGGTTACTCCAGTTCAGCCAATACACTTTGGTTCGCTGATATTCAAGGTATACCCGGCTAATATCTATCGGAACCAGCTTCTGGGTATAAGATACTAACAGGTATTCATCCTGTTCCACCGGATTTCCTCTTCTTTCATAATCGCGGTGGGAGAGAGGCTGGAGTAAAGATAAATACTGTCGCGGCTGTTTACCGATGAATAGGTTTTGATATAAGAACGGAAGCTCCTGTTTGTTGCAGGTTCGCGTGCATAATTCATAGCCGGCTGGTAAATAACTTTGAAAACCGGCCTTCCGTTTATCAGGCGGATGTAACGGTATATCTCGGCCGGAAGATAATGTTCGCCCTCCTGGGTACGGTAACGGGGCATAAATCCATTACTTCAAAAGTGCCTTCTGCTGAACTGAATAGTGTCCGTAAAATATTTGTATCACGCAGGTAGTTCTGTGAGATCTCATAGTTTTCAGAAACTTCAAACGACAGATAGCCTCCTTTCTGCACATCCAGTAATTTACAGAAAACAGAAGGAGAGTCGAAATTAGGCATACACAACCAGTCTATACTGCCGGTTTTCGATATTAATGCCGCCGTTTTACAATTACCAATCACTCCATAATCAAGTGTATCCATATCCATATCCATTATAATTATAAAAAGTTTCTTCTCCTGCTATTTATCAGTTACTACCTTAAAAGCATCCACCTGTTTACAAACATTTCTATAGGCCTTACTGTTTTTTAAACGGGTTATGCCCACTCATGTTTTTACCCGTTTTTAAGATTATAACTAATAAATAAATTATACCTCCATGAAACTTATCATAATATCCAACAGATTGCCGGTTAAGATTGTTGACGACGATGGTGCGTACAAAATTACACGTAGCGACGGTGGGCTAGCCACTGGGCTGAACTCACTTACCACCAGCGACGACAAACATTGGATTGGCTGGCCAGGCATGTATCTGGAAGAGGGTGATGAAAAGAAAAAGATTAACCAGGAGTTAGCAAAATACAAATACCACCCGGTTTACCTTACCCCCGGGCAGATAGAAATTATTACGAAGGCTATAGTAACAGTATCCTGTGGCCGCTCTGCCATTACTTCAATATGAACGTGGAATATAATAACGAATATTGGGAGGCTTATAAGGAGGTGAATGCCCTGTTTTGCGACGCAGCGATGCAGATTATAGAACCGGGCGATACGGTCTGGGTACAGGATTACCAGTTGATGTTGCTACCCGCTATGTTGCAGGAGCGCGTATTCGATATCAGTATAGGTTATTTCCTGCATATCCCGTTCCCCTCTTACGAATTATTCCGCAGTCTGCCTGAACGGGCGGAGATACTGAATGGTCTGCTGGGTGCCGACCTGGTAGCCTTCCATACCCATAGCTATATGCACCATTTTATAAGTGCCGTATACCGGGTACTGGGGCTCGATTGTACAATGGACGAGATCCAGCTCGACCGCCGCATTGTAGAAGTAGATGCCTTTCCGATGGGCATCAACTATGAACAATATTATGATGCTATCCTGCAACCGGAAGTGAAAGAAAAAGCGAATGAGCTGAAAACGATACTTGGAGAGCAGAAACTGATGATCTCAGTAGACCGCCTCGACTACAGTAAAGGCATTCTCCTACGCCTTAAAAGTTTTGATGAATTCCTTTCCAACCATCCCGAATACCGCGAAAAAGTATCTTTTGTAATGGTTGTATCGCCTTCGCGGGATACCGTAGAGAAATATGCCGACCTTAAAACCGAGATCGACCAGATGGTGGGTGCTATCAACGGAAAATATTCTACACTGGAATGGATGCCTGTCCATTATTTCTACCGCTCTTTCCCGTTTGATGAAGTTACGGCCCTCTATTATATTGCCGATATCGCCCTGGTTACTCCGTTGCGCGATGGAATGAACCTGGTTGCCAAAGAATATCTGGCTGCCAAGCGCGACCGCCCCGGAGTATTGATCCTGAGTGAAATGGCAGGGGCTGCTAATGAATTGTCGGATGCCATTATTGTCAATCCTACCGATACCCAGGAGATCGAAGACGCTATTGTACAGGCACTCGAAATGCCGGAAGAAGAGCAGCTCAAATCCTTAAAAGCTATGCAGGAAATTATCTTCGTACAAACGGTCCAGCAATGGGCAACCGATTTTATAGACGAACTGCGGGGCATAAAAAACAAAATGATTATCCGCATAATGTCCGTTGATTTATTGAACATCATATGAA